>JAEUUX010000127.1 GCA_016787295.1 Chitinophagales bacterium | reverse complement strand
AATAATTGGCTTTGTTCGATGATTGGCAACATAATAAAAGGATATTTTTGTGGTATATGCGGTTTTTACCGCAAAAGTAAGGCTTTTTTGCCTATTTTCATAATAGTCCATAAGAAAACTCTAACTTAATGACATTGCCCCAACGGGGTGACAAGTTTATAGCCTAAAAATAATAGAATAATTAACATAAACCCCGACGGGGTGACATTATTCGGAAAAACATAACACATTTCACCCCTTCGGGGTTTATGCTTTTTTTGTTCCGTTTTTTTGCTATAAACCTATCACCATTTCAGGGTTTATTTGAATACTTTCTTATCATTGCTATTTTCTGAAATACCACTTAATAATGTCGTTATCAAATTGTTGTAAAAAAATGACAAATGCGGAATGATATTTTGATAGTGACACTCTGATAAGAAGCTTATCGAGGTTGTTATTTGTTATTACCAAAACAAGTCCGACAGGGTGACAAGAATACAAACTCAAAATAATAGAAACCCCGACGGGGTGACACGTTTATAGCCTAAAAATAATAGAATAATTAACATAAACCCCGACGGGGTGACATTATTCGACAAAACATAACACATTTCACCCCTTCGGGGTTTATGCTTTTTTTGTTCCGTTTTTTTGCTATAAACCTATCACCCTTTCAGGGTTTATTTGAATACTTTCTTATCGTTGCTATTTTCTGAAATACCACTTAATAATGTCGTTATCAAAATATAGCCATAGTAAACCTATTTTTGACCTTTTAGAAATGCTGCACAGACAAAAAATATACGCATGATTCGTCAAAGTACAATTGTATTTTGACAAAGCGCGAGTGAGATTCATCAAAGTACAATTGTATTTTGACAAAGCGCGAGTGAGCTTTGTCAAAGTACAATTGTGATTCGCAAAAGCGCGAGTGTGATTTGCAAAAGTGCGAGTGTGCTTGACAAAAAAACAATTGTGATTCGTCAAAGTACAATTGTGATTCGTCAAAGTACGAGTGAGCTTTGTCAAAGTACAATTGTGATTCGTCAAAGTACGAGTGTAATTTTCAAATCGTGAGTGTGCTTGACAAAAAAACAATTGTGATTCGCAAAAGCGCGAGTGTGCTTGACAAAAAAACAATTGTGATTCGCAAAAGCGCGAGTGTGATTCGTCAAAGTACAATTGTGATTCGTCAAAGTACAATTGTGATTCGCAAAAGCGCGTGTATAATTTGCCAAATTAGATAGTGATTCAGCAAATTACATTGTGATTCGGCTATATAATATAGTGATTCCGAAAAACACCATTTATAGATGGCATTTCATTAAATTTTTCTGAAAATACCTATTGCAGCTCTTTTATCATGCTTATTTTTATTATCCTCCCAACACCAAACAGTATCATCATTAAATCATACAGTATCTATGAAAAACACATCTCTTATTGAAGTATTGCGGGTATTAACACCCGAAGAAACGCAAAAATTACATCATTTTTTGCGCTGCAAAGCCTTTAACAACAACCGACGTGTGGTGCAGTTGTTTGATTTTGTGTGTCAATATGCACCCGACTATGAGCATGACGATTTGTGTGATGAAAACGCTTTTCGCTATATCAATCCCGATGCAAAAAGCGATGCAATTGCCTTTATCACTAAACTGCGCAATCGTTTATTAGAATTAGTAGAAGATTTTATTGGTATATTTTTTCGAGCATCGGGCAATAGGGTGAACGATAGCGATTTATTGGCTTTTTGTAACGAAAGAAAATTGGATAAATCCTATCAACGTATCCACAAACGAAGCACCAAAGCCTTGCAAAACACTACTGTTCACGACGAATGGTATTATTTCGAGCAATTCCAATGTGCCAAAGCCCACACAGAGTATTTGAGTTGGGTGGAAGATAAACAACACCCAGACCACGCTTTTCCACAGATGCTCAAGGTTTTTGATACCTATTATATCGTCAACAAATTGTATTTCTTTTGGCATTGCCTCAACCTACAGCAAATAACACAAGTTCGTTTTGAGTTGCCTTTGATAGAAGAACTATTAGACCATATAGTACAACAAGATTATTTGCAAGAACCCGTTATACAGATATGGTATGACTTAGTGTTATTGTTGCGTTCGCCCAAAGACGAAATGCTGTATCAAAAAACCAAAGCCAATTATGCCCGCTATGCAAAACTGTTGCGCACCGCCGACCGTACAGCCAATTATACTTTGATAGAAAATATTGCCTCAAGTATTTTTGACTATCGCCAGCTACGCCAAGAATTATTTGACCTTTATAAACTAAAAATGGCAGACCCTGATGGTATTGCCTATTTCAAGAACGGTTATATGCAGCCCACAAGTTTTTCGAACATGGTGGCTGTGGCATTAGCCCTCAACGAAATAGCATGGGCAGCCGCATTGGTACAAAGTCACAAAGGGCGTTTAGTACCGAACAACCCCAATAGTCAGCCTACTTATGAGCTATCTAAAGCATTAGTATTGTTGGCACAAAAAAACTATGACGAATCTTTATCAATCGCATATAGTATTAACACAACCAACGTAATGATTAAAATTAGCCGATACAGGTGTTTAATCAAGGTGTATTATGAAATGCTACAGCAAGCCACCAACAACAAAACAGCCTTGAGACTATTAGATTCATTGAACAACGAAATCAACAATTTCAGCGTATTTCTCACCACCAACAAAGACAAGCTAAGTGCCAGCATTTTGCAACAAAACCGCAACTTCAATAATTGGGTAAACAAACTTCACAAAGGTATCCGTGCCGATATTGTGGCATTGGAACAAAAAATAGCAGACCCACACGAGTTGATAGTAGATAGGTTTTGGTTGTTGGCACGCATCAAAGAATGCTTGAGTGTTTGAACAGCTAAAAAGGGGTGTTCGTAAGCAATACACCATGTTTAAAAGCTAAAAAGGGTGTTTGGTCATCAAAATTTGCACAGCAGGCGGTTGAAACAGTATCTTTGCGTTATCAAAAACGAAAGGTATTGTTTTAACCGCTAAATTTTTTGTACCATGTTAATCCGTTATCTATTATTGGTTTTGATAGGAAGCCAAATTATTTTCCTATCCTCTTGCAAAAAAGAATACAATGACTACATCACCAACGTTTATGACTCCGAGTATCAAGTGTTGCAAGGCAAGTGGCTTCGGGTAGACAGCAATTATGAAGAATATGATAATATGCGTGTCGAGGTCAATGCAGCAGAAACCGCAGGCACCATAATTTATTTGGGCAACAGTAGCAACACAGTTTTTGAATTGGGCGACGAGAAATGGAAAGACATTGTGCGCGAGTCCAACGATGTTTTCTCTATTCAGGAATTAGGCACCACATTCGATTTCATTGACAACATGATGTACCGCTCGGCATTGTTGTCATTCATTGGCAAAGACACCATTCGGGTAGCTGTCAAAGGGAATGGGTCTTGGCAGTTGTGGATTAGGGAATAGCAGGACACGCATTCTCCACACCACAAAAACACGCTTTTATACTAAATTGAATACAGTCTTCGGATTTTGTCAAATGTTGACAGTCGAATAATTACGCTCACAAAACACGCACATCTGCCTACACTATTTTCGTCACCCGAAATAGTGCTGTTTCGGTCGTTGAGGCATGAAAATCACGAAGAAATATACAAAGAAAGATAAACTGCCTCAACGATTGCCTACATTTTGTGGTAGCTAATGTGGAAAAGCAGCCAAAATGCTTACGATTTTGCTTGCTACCACAAAATTAAGCAAAGACCACAGCACGCCGGACGAATCCACTCGAAAAAAGAACACCCTTTTTTGCTGCTGTTTGGGTGAGCAAAAAAGATGAATCACCATTTTTCACTTACGAAAGCAGCATTTGGAGGAATGACAAATTGTCGTTAATTTATATTTCATTAGAAGGCGAGTACATGAAATCGTTCATTATCAAATCCGAAAAGTATTTTCAACTCAGTATAATTACAAAAAATCCACACTCCCACACCACAAAATCGGGTGTTTTATGGCTTGCTGTCCGATTTTGTTGTTGTAAATATCATCCTCTTTCAACGCTCCTTATTCGTTGTATTATCACCAACACTACCAATACACGCTCTCATCAACCATATCTATATAGCGCTATAAAACAAGGCGCAATCTTCCCAAACAGCCTTGCAAAACAAAAAAGTAGGGACGCAGTAGCCGAAAAGCGAATAGAGTAGGCATTTTATCAATCAACTTCTCTTATTATCATGAAAAAGCTACAGTTAATCACAGGTCTATTTGCCTTCATCATGGCATTGTGTTTTTTTGCTTCTTGCGAAAAAAACGAATTATTAACTCCCACTACTGACAACACCCAAACTCTTACCAACAAACAACCACAAGCAGACGCTACCAACATCGTTTTGCCCGACAACATTTTAGTAAAAGGGCAAGAAGCAGCTACAACCTTCCTCGAAACTGCAAGCGACGAACAAAAAGCAACTGCTATCAATTGTTTTATCATTACTGATTATTTGCTCAAAAAAGGAAAGATAGAACAGTTTGTTAAAGAACACGGAACTGTTTCGTCATACGACGGTATTGATTTATCGCCCTATTTGAGCAGTGCCGATATGCACCAACTCGCCACATCTTTGATACAACCAACAGACCTACAAAACAACAGCAGAGCTTCTTGGCACTGTTATAATGTCTATAAGTATGTATGTGGTATTTGGGTGTATCAATACACTGTTTGTTATTGGTATTAGTCGCAATAGAACTTCTTTCCCACACCTTGCTACTATTCAATCAAGACCTCACTCCAATAGTATTCCCTCGATATTGTTTTGTAAATACCCAAACACATAGAGCGGACAAGCTATAAAACAAGACAAAAATCTGCGCCGATGGGTACATTGGTGCAGATTTTTTATTTCCCATTTAGAACAACATTAAGTAGTATGACCAAAATGCAATAGCAAAAAGCATGATGACAATTTTAGCAGATAATCCATGAAGGTAACAAGAGAAAAGCCGCGTTTCTCATGAGAAATGTCGCAAAGAACAAGAGAAATGTCGCGTTTCTCATGAGAAATGTCGCAAAGAACAAGAGAAAAGCCGCGTTTCTCATGAGAAATGTCGTAAAGAACAAGAGAAAAGTCGCGTTTCACATGAGAAATGTCGCAAAGAACAAGAGAAAAGTCGCGTTTCTCATGAGAAATGTCGCAAAGAACAAGAGAAAAGCCGCGTTTCTCATGAGAAATGTCGCAAAGAACAAGAGAAATCAGGCAAAGAGTATGAATTTTTTTTTCAATATCCCTATCAAATTAACCAAGCTGAAAAGGTAATACAAACAACAAGATGGGAGGTATTTTGATTTATAGAAAAGATGTGCGATTATAAGCATAAGGTAAGATAACCCAAATAGAAACAGCAAAAGTCTCGGAGATGTGGCATTATTAGGCATTTTGTTGGTTAATTTGATAACGACATTATTAGGTGGTATTTCAGAAAATGGCAACGATGATAAAATATCCAAACAAACCCTGAAAGGGTGATAGGTTTATAGCAAAAAAACGGAGCAAAAAAGGAATAAACCCCGACGGGGTGGCATTATACCATGTTTTTTTGCATCATTTCACCCCGTCGGGGTTTATGTTAATCATTTTATTGTTGTGGTACTATAATCATGTCAGCCCGTCGGGCTTATTTTGGCAGGTATGTAAGGTAAGAATAACAAAAACACCTTTTTAACTTCGTTATCAAAATATCGCCCCGTTTGGCTTACTTTCTTTTAATGTTGTTATCAAACTGAACGCTATTTTTACTCTTTCACACCCAAAAACAACAAAACATAGCGCCAAACACACAAAAAAATACTATCTTTGTAGCGAATTAGGACTATTCCTTTACACCATAAAAACCCTTTATTATGTTACAAAAACTTTTAGTGCTTTTAGCCTTCCTTTGTGCAGCAATGCTATACTCTCCTATCTGCCCAGCGCAAACTACTTTTACTGGGCAGCAACTTATTGAGTATATGGAAACAGATGGTTCAAATGATGTTTATGCTGCTGATTTGGATGGAGATGGCGATAGAGATGTATTGTCGGCTTCTTCTTTGGATAACAAGATAGCATGGTATGAAAACGATGGTATTGGTAACTTTGGCGAACAGCAAATCATAACGACAGTTGCTAATGCAGCCAGTGGTATTCATGTTGCCGATTTAGACAATGATGGAGATGTAGATGTATTATCATATTCTGGGTGGGATGACAAAATAGTTTGGTATAAAAATGATGGTAACGGTAGCTTTGGTGAGCAACAAATCATTGCAACAAATGTCAATAGCGCTCCATTGGTCTATACCGCTGATTTAGACAATGATGGAGATATAGACGTATTGTCGGCTTCTGCTGATAATGACAAAATAGCATGGTACGAAAATGATGGTAGCGGTAACTTTGGGGTGCAGCAAATCATTACAGCAGTTGCTGGTTATGCTATATCCGTGTATGCCGCCGATTTGGATAATGATGGAGATGTGGATCTATTGTCGGCTTCGCATGGTGATAAGATAAATTGGTATGAAAACGATGGTATTGGTAACTTCGGTGAGCAGCAAATCATTACAACAGTTGCCGATGAAGCGAAAGATGTCTATGCCGCTGATTTAGATGGTGATGGTGATATAGATGTATTGTCGGCTTCTTATTGGGATGATAAAATAGCATGGTATGAAAATGACGGTAGCGGTAGCTTTGGCGAACAGCAAATCATTACAACAACCGCTGATTTTGCTCAATCTGTCTATGCCGCTGATTTAGACAATGATGGAGATATTGATGTACTATCTGCTTCTGAATTTGATAACAAAATAGCTTGGTATGAAAACAACGGTAGTGGTAACTTTGGAATACAACAAATCATTACAACGGCTGCCGATGGAGCAAAGTCTGTCTATGCCGCTGATTTGGATAATGATGGGGATATAGATGTCTTGTCTGCTTCTTGGGATGATAACAAAATAGCATGGCACGAAAACCAATTAATAGCTGTGGGCGTTGATAATGTTGCTTCGGGCAATCATTTCTCCCTCTGCTACCCCAATCCCACCAACAACCAATTAACTATCCAACAACCCACCACCCAAACCGCTACCTACACCCTCCACAACACCTTGGGCGAAGTGGTATCCAAAGGCACTTTTGACACCCCAACCCACACGGTTTCGGTAGCGCATTTATCGTCAGGTATTTACTTTTTGCAAGTCAACGAACAATGTTTTAAGGTGGTGAAGTGGTAGGAGTTATTTGGGGTTATTAGTCAAAAACAGCGTATCCTTATTGGGTACGCTGTTTTTACATATTCCCACACCCAAAAACAACCAAACATAGCGCCAAACACACAAAAAAATACTATCTTTGTAGCGAATTAGGACTATTCCTTTACACCATAAAAACCCTTTATTATGTTACAAAAACTTTTAGTGCTTTTAGCGTTCCTTTGTGCAGCAGTGCTATACTCTCCTATCTGTCCAGCGCAAACTACTTTTGGCGAGCAGCAACTTATTGAAGTAAATGGAGCCAGAGATGTTCATGCTGCTGATTTAGATGGTGATGGAGACATGGATATTTTGTCAGCTTCTTACCTTGATAACAAAATAGCATGGTATGAAAATGACGGCAACGGCAACTTTGGACAACAACAAATCATTTCAACACTTATTGATAATGTCTATGATGTTCATGCTAGTGATTTAGACAATGATGGAGATCTAGATGTACTGTCTGCCTCCATTGATGACCATAAAATAGCGTGGTATGAAAATGACAGCAATGGTAACTTTGGGCAGCAGCAAATCATTTCAACACTTGCTGACGGAGCTAACGATGTTTATACTGCTGATTTAGATGACGATGGAGATATAGATGTATTATTGGCTTCTTATTATGATGACAAAATAGTTTGGTATGAAAATGATGGCAACGGCAACTTTGGACAACAGCAAATCATTTCAATACTTGTTGATGGTGCAAGAGCAGTCTATGCCGCCGATTTGGATAACGATGGAGATATGGACATATTGTCTGCTTCCACTATTGATCATAAAATAGCTTGGTACGAAAATGATGGTAATGGCAACTTTGGACAGCAACAAATTATTACAACAAATGCTACTACTGCCGTATCTGCCTATGCTACTGATTTGGACAATGATGGGGATATAGATGTATTGTCAGCTTATAGCCATACGCAAATAGCTTGGTATGAAAATGATGGTAATGGCAACTTTGGACAGCCGCAAATCATTACTATAGATGTTATTGCTATAAATTCTGTCTATGCTACTGATTTGGACAATGATGGGGATATAGATGTATTGTCGGCTTCCCAGTATGATGACAAAATAGCTTGGTACGAAAATGATGGTAATGGTAACTTTGGGATACAGCAAATTATTACAACCAATGCAGTTTGGGCGCAATCGGTCTATGCCGCCGATTTAGACAATGATGGAGACATAGATGTATTGTCGGCTTCTCAAGAGGATAACAAAATAGCATGGTACGAAAATGATGGCAGCGGCAACTTTGGAAATCAACAAATCATTTCAACAACGGCGGATGGTGCAAATTCTGTCTATGCCGCTGATTTAGATAATGATGGAGATGTAGATGTGTTGTCAGCTTCTCAAAGGGATGATAAAATAGCTTGGTATGAAAATGGCGGTAATGGCAACTTCAGAGTGCAACAAGTTATTACAATGAATGCCAATTATGCAGTATCTGTCCATGCCGCTGATTTGGACAATGATGGCGACGTAGATGTATTATCGGTTTCAGCCTTTGATGACAAAATAGCTTGGTACGAAAATGATGGTAATGGTAGCTTTGGAACACAACAAATTATTACAGCGACTGCTAATTATGCCCAATCTGTTTATGCCGCTGATTTAGATAACGATGGAGATATAGATGTCTTGTCAGCTTCTTGGAATGATGACAAAATAGCCTGGTATGAAAATGATGGTAGCGGTAACTTTGGCGTACAGCAAATCATTACAACAGATACTTGGGGAGCAAATGATGTTTACGCCGCTGATTTGGATAATGATGGAGATATAGATGTATTGTCAGCTTCTCATAATGATGACAAAATAGCTTGGTATGAAAATGATGGTAATGGCAACTTTGGAGAACAACAAATCATTACAACTGCTGCTGCTAGTGCAAGGTCTGTCTATGCCGCTGATTTGGATAATGATGGAGACGTAGATGTATTATCGGCTTCTCCTGGTGATAACAGAATAGCATGGTATGAAAATGATGGTAATGGTAACTTTGGTGTCCAGCAAATCATTACAACTGCTGCTAATGGTACATGGTCTGTCTTCGCCGCTGATTTAGACAATGATGGAGATATTGATGTACTATCTGCTTCTGAATTTGATGACAAAATAGCATGGTATGAAAACGATGGTAGTGGTAACTTTGGGGAACAACAAATCATTACAACGGCTGCTGACGGCGCACAATCTGTCTATGCCACTGATTTGGATAATGATGGAGATGTAGATGTATTGTCAGCGTCTAGCCTTGACGACAAAATAGCTTGGTATGAAAACCTATTAATAACAGGAATTTCCCCAAACCCTACCTCTATCCATAACACTATCCAATGCTACCCCAATCCCACCAACAACCAATTAACTATCCAACAACCCACCACCCAAACCGCTACTTACACCCTCTACAACACCTTGGGCGAAGTGGTATCCAAAGACACTTTTGACACCCCAACCCACACGGTTTCGGTAGCGCATTTATCGTCCGGTATTTACTTTTTGCAAGTCAACGAACAATGTTTTAAGGTGGTGAAGTGGTAGGAGTTATTTGGGGTTATTAGTCAAAAACAGCGTATCCTTATTGGGTACGCTGTTTTTACATATTCCCACACCCAAAAACAACAAAACATAGCGCCAAACACACAAAAAAATACTATCTTTGTAGCGAATTAGGACTATTCCTTTACACCATAAACCCCTTTATTATGTTACAAAAACTTTTAGTGCTTTTAGCATTCCTTTGTGCAGCAGTGCTATACTCTCCTATCTGTCCAGCGCAAACTACTTTTGGCGAACAGCAACTTATTGAATACACCGAGGCAGATGGAGCCAGCGATGTTCATGCCGCCGATTTAGATGGTGATGGAGACATGGATATTTTGTCGGCTTCTATGCTTGATGACAAAATAGCGTGGTATGAAAATGATGGTAATGGTAACTTTGGAATACAACAAATCATTACAACAATGGCGGATGGTGCAAGTTCTGTTTATACCGCCGACTTGGATAATGATGGAGATATGGATATATTGTCCGCTTCTAGCTCGGATAATAAAATAGCATGGTATCAAAACGACAGCAACGGCAACTTTGGTGAGCAACAAATCATTACAACAAATGCTATCGGGGCCTATTCCGTCTATGCTACTGATTTGAATAATGATGGAGATATAGATGTATTGTCCGCTTCTTATGGTGATGCTAAAATAGCATGGTATGAAAATGACGGTAGTGGTAACTTTGGACAACAGCAAATCATTACAACGGTTGCTGATGGTGCATTGTCTGTCTATGCCGCTGATTTAGACAACGATGGAGATATAGATGTACTATCTGCTTCCTATAATGATAACAAAATAGCTTGGTATGAAAATGATGGCAGTAGCAACTTTGATTCAGAGCAAATTATTACAACATTTGCTGAACTAGCAAATTCCGTCTATGCTTCTGATTTGGATAATGATGGAGACATAGACGTATTGTCAGCTTCTTCTAATGATTACAAAATAGCATGGTATGAAAATGATGGCAATGGAAACTTTGGTGCCCAGCAGATTATTACAATAAACGCCTTGGGAGTAAATGATGTTCATGTTGCTGATTTAGACAATGATGGGGACATAGATGTCTTGTCTATTTCTATATACGATAATAAAGTAGCATGGTATGAAAACGATGGTAATGGTAACTTTGGTGCGCAACAAATTATTACAACAAATATTATCGGTGCCAATTGTGTTTATGCCGCTGATTTGAATAATGATGGAGACATAGATGTATTATCAGCGTCTGCTGATGATAATAAAATAGCATGGTATGAAAACGATGGTAATGGTAACTTTGGTGCGCAACAAATTATTACAGTTATTGCTGATAATGCCCAATCAGTCTATGCCGCTGATTTAGATAATGATGGAGATATGGACGTATTATCAGCTTCTAATTGGGATGACAAAATAGCATGGTATGAGAATGATGGTAGTGGTAACTTTGGTGCGCAGCAAGTTATAACAACAGTTGCTGATGGTGCAAAATCTGTCTATACCGCTGATTTAGATAGCGATGGAGATATTGATGTATTGTCCGCTTCTTATGGTGATGCTAAAATAGCTTGGTATGAAAATAATGGTAGTGATAACTTTAGTGCGGAACAGATTATTACTACTTTTGCCAATGGCGTACAATCTGTCTATGCCGCTGATTTGGATAATGACAATGATATGGACGTATTGTCGGCTTCTTGGGGTGATAACAAAATAACCTGGTATGAAAATGATGGCAATGGAAACTTTGGTGCCCAGCAGATTATTACAATAAACGCCTTGGGAGTAAATGATGTTCATGTTGCTGATTTAGACAATGATGGAGACATAGATGTTTTATCAGCTTCTGCTGATGATGATAAAATAGCATGGTATGAAAATGATGGTAGTGGTAATTTTGGAGAACAGCAAATCATTACAACTGCTGCCAATGGTGCAACTTCTGTTTATGCTACTGATTTGGATAATGATGGAGATATAGATGTATTGTCAGCTTCTTGGATTGATGACAAAATAGCTTGGTATGAAAACGACGGTAATGGTAACTTTGGTGCGCAACAAATTATTACAGTTATTGCTGATAATGCCCAATCAGTCTATGCCGCTGATTTAGATAATGATGGAGATATGGACGTATTATCAGCTTCTAATTGGGATGACAAAATAGCTTGGTATGAAAACGATGGTAGCGGTAACTTTGGAGAACAACAAATCATTACAACAGCCGCTGACGGCGCACAATCTGTCCATGCCGCTGATTTAGACAATGATGGGGATATAGACGTATTATCGGCTTCTTATAGTGACGACAAAATAGCTTGGTATGAAAATCTATTGGAATTCAATATCCAAGCAACTGTTAATAATCTGCCTTGTATTGGTGCCAATAATGGTTCTATTTGGGTGCAGTCTACAGGTGGCAATGTAGCACTTGTCCCCCCCTATAACTATACTTGGACTTTGGAAGGTAGCACTATAACAGGCAGCGGCACCAGCAACGAGGAGTTATTTACCATTGATAATTTGGGGACGGGTACTTATCAAATCATTGCAAATAATGCCTTGGGTGATGTAGATACTACAAGTATTACGCTTAATGAAGTATCAGGCAGTGTATTTGAAATCATTGATATTACCACCACCAATAGTAGCAACACCTTGCCAAATGGTGCCATACAATTGAGCATTGATGGCGGCATGGCTCCCTTTGCTCTTGTTTGGAGTGGTGCTGGTAATGGGTCTTATAGTAGCAACGATAGTGTTTTTGTTATTAGCAATTTGTTTGCAGGTACTTATAATGTCACTATTACCGATGCCAATGGGCTTACGGTAGGGCATGCCATTACTTTGTTGGACGAAACAATGCCGCAGAATACTTGTAATGGTCCCTTAGACATTGTTATTCTCAATGATAGTTCAGGTTCGGTTGATGCTATGGAATATGCAGAGTCTAAACAGTTCTTTGTCGATTTTATCAATGCCCTCAATATCGGTACTGCCGACACCCAAAGCCGTGCAGCTATTGTTGAATGGTCTGATAATGGAGAGCAAAACATTCGTATCCCGATGACCGGCAATATTGCCGATTTGCAAAGCTATATTTCCTATAACCGTGCTTTTGAAGGTGGTACTAATCCCAACGATGCCCTCACCTTTGGACATGATTATTTGGCAGGTGTTGCTCGACCACAAGCCATTAAAGTGTTGGTGTTGAGTACCGATGGCAGTTCTGGTCAGGTTAGCGGTTCTTTGGTGGCATTGGCAGAAACCTATAAAGCACAAGGCTATATTATTGTCACCGTTGCTTTTGATGTAGCATTTATTGATGCTTATGCCCTCGATTTGCTTACCCAAGCCGCGTCACTGCCTTTATTGGCACCCGGAGCCAATGCTTATTCGCAACTTACCTCTGCCTTAGCCTATAATATCGTCAATCTATACGTTTGTCCCGCCGACCCCGGTAGCAGCAACACCTATTATTTCTACCGCGATGGTGCCATAGATATTACAGGCTATACGCCCAACGGTTTCTGTCCCACTCCCGAAAGCGTTACCATTACCTACACCGTCACGGCACAACAACAACTGTCTTTGCCCGCTGGTACACCCATCACGTTTTATTACAACGACCCTGCTTTGTTTAGCAGCACCCCCATCTTAACCACCTATATCCCTTGTGCCATTCCCGCAGGCACTTCCGAAGTATTGAGTACCACTTTGCCCATTGGTACGGCTGCCAGCATTTGGGCTGTATTGAACGACGACGGCACACAACAACCGCCCATCGTTTTGCCCGTCACCAATATTGAGGAACATGTGTATGTCAACAATATGGACAACATAGCCGTTTGCACAGAGCCTTTGCCCACTTTATCTGCCCTACAATACACCAATACACCACAACCTATTTGCGGCAATACGGTCATTTATACCGTTGATGTGTGTAATATTAGCAATTTTGATGCCTCACAAGTGCAAATTACACACGAAATTCCTGCGGGTTTTGTATTGTTAAACCAAAGCGTCAACTACAACAGTTGTGCCACCAATAATCTAAGCGATACAACTACCTATAATATTCCTGCGGACTGTTGTGTGTCTATGACGTATGAATACGACGCTACTAACGCTGCCAACGGTGTCTATAATGATGTTGATGTGGAATTATCGGGCATTGGTGGGCAGATTTATTTGTCCTACGATGGTGCAAGTTCGTCCGCCGAAGACGTAAGCATTGACGGCACAGTAAATTGTCCTTCTACGGTTGTTGCGTTCAACAAAACCGTCAATACCACCGAAATTTGCGAAGAGAGCTTTGTGAGTTATACTTTCACAATTGATAACCAAACCGATGTCGCCCTGCAAAATATATCTTTCATTGACCATCTACCCACCAACGTAATATGGGCAGCCGAGCCGTATGGAATGAACAACATAAGCATTGGGCAAACCAATATTACAGGTTCGCCCAATGCCAATTTTACCATTGCCGAAATACCTGCTAACAGTGTAGGTAGTTTTACCTTAGATGCTTATTTGGGTAATTGGACAAATAACGGAACGCTCACCAATACCGCAACGCTCGATAATCTGCCTGCTTTTGTGAATGACAACGGCAATGCTTTAATGGCTACGGCTGCTACTGTTGTGGTCAATGCCAATCCACAAATTAGTATTGCCAACGAAATCAACGTAAATACTTGTCAAGCCGTAGATTTATCGGCAAGTATCAGTGGGGGCAGCAATCCTGTGTGGCATACAAGCGGTGATGGTACATTTTCGTCGTCCAACAATGCACAAACTATCTATACTTTGGGCGAGAATGACATAGCTCAAGGCATGGTGAGTTTGAGTGTGGGAGCAGAGAACGAATGCGGTTATACCCATACAACTATACAAGTCTCTATTGTGCCGCTTCCTGACTGCGATGACAATGATTGCAGCACAGCAGACACCCTAAATACGGCTACTTGCGAATGCGAGCATACCACCATACCGCTTCCTGACTGTACTGATAATGATTGCAGCACAGATGATGTGCTAAATACCATTACTTGCGAATGTGAGCATACCCCTATAGTACTTCCTGACTGCGATGACAATGATTGCAGCACAGCAGACACCCTAAATACGGCTACTTGCGAATGTGAGCATACCAGCATACCGCTTCCTGACTGTAATGATAATGACCTATTGACAACAGACACTTATAACACGGAGACTTGCGAATGCGAACACAGCCAACCGCCATTTGTTTTATTATTGCCCAATGCTTTTAGTCCCAATAATGATGGTTTTAACGATGTTTTAAGGGCTACTTATAGTTATCCTATATCCGCTTTTTACTTGGCAATATATAACCGTTGGGGTGAAAAAGTATTTGAAAGCCATGATGTTGGTGCGGCATGGGACGGTACTTATAAAGGACAAGCTGTGCCAGTTGGCGTGTATGCCTATTATGTACTATATAGCGTTGCGGGCGAAAGCGAGGCTAAACCTTTAAAAGGGAATATTACTGTGGTTAGATAAGGCTAATAATACTGAAGTACAACATCTCCGTAAGGCAAGGTTTAAGCCCTGCTTTACGGAGATGTTTATTTTTTGGTCTATCCATGAAAACCCAATTCCATTCAATAGTCACCAACAAATCTAAAAAGAATACATATAACACCCCAAAAACGACCTCTGAGCTAACCCTTACGAGCATTTTGGTAAAACAGATGACCTATAGAGGTCGTTCCGATGACCCAAAAGGTCGTTCGCTTGACCTTTTTGGTAAAACCGATGACCTATAGAGGTCGTTCCGATGAGCTAAAAGGTCGTTTGGGTTAGCTCAGAGGTCATTACTTACACCTTTTTGCTAATACATTAGACCTTTTAGGTCGTTCGTATGGGGTCTTACATAGTTTGTAGAAGTTCATAAAAAACAAGATACCAATTGCTTTACTGCTTCATCACCTTAAAACTCACCCCATTGACCTGCAAATAATACATTCCCACAGCTAAGTGAGACACAGGAATAGTGTGGGTTGGGGTGTCGAAAGTGCCTTTGTCTACCGCTTGCCCCAAGGTGTTGTAGAGGGTGTAGGTGGCGGTTTGGGCGGTGGGTTGTTGGATAGTTAGGGTGTTGGTGATGGGGTTGGGGTAATATAGGATGGAATGGTTAATAGAAGTGGAATTATTAACGCCAACTGCTGCTATTAATTGATTCTCGTACCAGGCTATTTTATCATC
>JAEUUX010000124.1 GCA_016787295.1 Chitinophagales bacterium | reverse complement strand
GTATTTAGAAGTAGAAGCACCCAAGCGAGGCGAACAAAACGCCGATAAACTGTGTTTTAAACGTGGTCGGTTTTCTGTAGATATTATTGAGTAATTTTTTTCTTACACAAAAGAACACCTTATTTTGCGGGGTATTATGCGTGTCAATTAGGGTGTTCTTTTTTTTAAAACAAAAATACCATGTAAAAAATACTATACTTATACCTTATGTTGGGACTAATGGTAGTGAACAATAGCTGCCAAAAGAATGATATGCCGCTCTATTTGCCCGGCGATATGATACACGGTAGCCTTCATGCTTGTAGAAATGGCGATGATTGGGTAGCATCGGGGCGAGCGGGACGATATCCTGCAAATAAAAAATTATTAGGTATTGTTGGGTACACTTATTCAGAAGAAGGAATGCCACGCGAAAGTTTTCATATATCAGGGATTCCATTAAAAAAAAAAGTTTTTGAAATAAATGGAAATATGGAAAGTTTGTATAATCTTGATGCACCGTTTGCGTTTTTTACCACTTCCGCCGACGACGGCGATGTTGCCGAGGATATTTACTATTTACGCAAACATCCTAAAAGTTGTGTAGAGATTACTCACTTAGATACGCTGACGAATAAAGTAGAAGGCGAGTTTGAGGTGTATTTAGAAGTAGAAGCACCCAAGCGAGGTGAACAAAACGCTGATAAATTGTGCTTTAAACGTGGTCGGTTTTCTGTAGATATTATTGAGTAGTTGTCTAACCAATAAATACCCTAAACGCTGTAAGCCTACAATGGTTTACAGCGTTTTTGTGCTATAGAAAAATCAGGTAGCTAAAAGATTTTTCATAGTGGTTCAGAATATCGAAGGGAATGTTTTTTTTAATGTTGGTATCAAAATCACAACACAAAAACACCATATAGCAAGCATAAAGCCTAAAAAACACACCAAATACTTGGTTACATAATGCTTTTGGAATAAAGACAAAACAGAGCAGCCGCTGTGGATAAAATCTATGAATTTTATCCACAGCGGCTGCTTTTATGCTAAGGAAAACCTTATAAAAGTTGCCTCACAATACTAATGCTTCAAAGACTTAATGCTCAAGTTTGCTGCTATCTTGATAAAGACATTATTCAATGGCATAGCGAAAATAGCCATGAGGCAATAAGTAAAGAAATTTTGGAAAATAAAGCCCAATGCAGCATAATGCAGCTAACGAATATCCCATAATCCCCCTACACATCAAGCTCGATGAGATGAAAGCCTACAAAAGTTTGTGTCGATAGTGCTATCATGTTGAGACTATTATTACTTGCTCCCTTATTTTGTGTCAGAGTCATGCCATTATGTTAAAGTGCTTGTAAGATAGGCACATTAGTCTTCCATCTGGAGTACTAATGTTCTTTACAAATAGCACAACCTTATCTGCTGCTATCAAATTTTTTGTCAAACATAGCCCAGCAAAGCCGATTTAGCAGCAACAATATCTGCCTTGAGCTGTTGTTGCAATGCCGCAAGGTCACTAAACTTTTGTTCGTCCCTCAATCGGGCTACCAACTGCACCTTAATTGTTTGCTCATACAAATCACCTGCAAAATCGAACAAATGCGCCTCAATAGTAGTACTTTTTCCGTCCACTGTTGGGCGATTCCCTATGTTCATCATGCCATCATACATCGCCGCATTGCCACACTGCACCCGCACGGCATATACTCCCCAAGCAGGGATTAACTTTTCAGTAGCTATATCGCCGATGTTAGCTGTTGGGAAGCCGATGGTTCGCCCCAATTGCCGCCCTTGCACCACCTTTCCTTCCAAACTATAGGTATAGCCCAATAGTTGGTTAGCTAAACGCACATTGCCCTCCTGCAAAGCTATTCTAATTTTGGTTGAACTCACATCGATATTGTCGATGACTTGTTTGGGTATCTCCACCACCTCAAAACCATACCGTTTGCTTTCGCTCTCCAACAATAGCATATCTCCGCTTCGGTCGTGTCCAAAGCGGTGGTCATAGCCAATTACAATACATTGAGGTGCAAACTTAGCGACCAAGAAATTCGCTATATAGGCTGTGGGAGTTTGCTCACTAAAAGCACGGTTAAACGGCACTACCACCAAATTGTCTATGCCCATAGCCGCTAAAAGGGCGCGCTTTTCGGCGAGTGGCGACAATAGCTTAAAATCACCCTTTTGTAAGACCCATCTTGGGTGAGGTTCAAAGGTGATAACGGTAGAAGTGCTGCGCCTTTGAGCAGCCATATCGCGCAGTTGTTGCAAGATTTGTTGATGCCCTCCATGTACGCCGTCGAACGTGCCAATGGTGATAATGCTTTGCTGTGGTAGGTTGATGGTGGTATCTGTGGAAAAAAAAAGCATGTTGCGTAACAAAAATTTAGGTACAAAAAAATAAACCCTTATAGAGTGAAGACACACAAGCTATAAGGGTTTGTAAAGAACGGGTCTAATTATTAAGTGCGCCTGCCTGAATCCATGAAGCGATTTGAGCAATGGTGCAAGAGTCTAATTGCGGTAGCGTCTTTGGCATAGGTGAGTAATCGGGATTGTGTTGAATACTGCCCAATAGCGCACCATCGTCGGCAGAAGCCTTTACTCCCGCGTGTGTATTCAATACCACACCACCACCTGCGTTAGCTCCTGTGTGACAACCAATGCAATAGCTTTGCAGAACAGGCAAAATGTCGTTGGCATAGCTCATATTGGTGGTTTCGCACACTACAACAGGCTCCACACACGAGTTATTGGGAGCGCCTTGCAATATCCATTGTGCAATAGCGAGGGTTTGGTCGTAGGTGAGTCGTTGATACGGCGGCGGCGGCATTCGGTTGTTGTCGCTATCGTCGATAATTGCTTTAAAAACATTGTTGTCTAAATCATAAGGGTCAATTTCGTCGTAAATGTGGGCATAATTGTCCAATACAACGCCTTCTTCATGTGATATTGCATCGTGACAACCGCTCGTAGCGCAATTAGCTGCAAATATAGGCAAGATTGTTTGTTCAAAATAGACACTATCAGGGTCACAATGTGGCTGTTGCACTGTTGTGGTGTCGGTGTTGGTGGTGTCGGTGTTGGTAGTGTCGGTATTAGTGGTGTCTGTGTCGGTCGTATCCGTACCCGTTGTGTCGATGGTATTATCTGGTATAATCGGGTCGTGTTTACAGGCACTAAAATTGCTACCTAATGCCACAATTAGGATAAACAACAAGCTCGTTTTGAGCAAATTCTTTAACATCATAGTTCTTTTTTTTAAGCGATTAACAATAAGGCAAGACTTTTTGGGGCAATAATAGTGCAAAAAAGTGGGTCAATAAATAAAAAGTTATAGCTACAGATTAGATGAGGATATTTTTCTGTTCCTGTTCCTCCAATAATGCCAACTACTATCCCAATAATGGATACCTACTGCTCAATGCTTTTGATGTTTGTGGATAAGCAGGAGACAAGGCTTATTATTTGACACGCAAGCGCTCACCCAATTGGATAATATCGCCTTTGTGGTGGTTCAATTGCTGAATGCGTTGCACGGTAATGCCATATTTTCGGGCAATACTGCTCAAGCTGTCGCCTTTTTTAACGGTATAATATATAGGAGTAGGTTTGGGAGGAGCAGGAGTGGGTTTGGGACGTGCGGCAATAGGAGTTGTGTTGGGTATAGTTTGGGTGGAAGCAACTGTCCCTGTCGAGTCTATGGTAGCAGGCATTGGAGCAGGAGTATAGGACATAAATACTGGCAAAAGATGCTGTTGGTCGTTGGGGTGTTGGTCTATCCAGTCGATAGTACCTTTCAGGGCTTTGTACAACAAGTCACCTTTGAGTTCATATCCATTGGGAGATAGATGAATTTGGTCTTTTTGTGCCAAACCATTGATGTACCAATTGCGAATCGTGCCTTGTCCGCCCGACACCTGAAACCAGTCCCAGACACCACAATTCATTTCGCGCGCCACCCGATAAATCATATCGCAAAACCGTGGTCCAGAGCGGCGATTAGTGCCTTTCCACGACATATCTTGCGCTGTTGTGAGGATAATACTGCTACTTGGCACGTTGGATTTGATGATATTGACCACCTGTCGTATTTCGCCTTCCAATTCGGGTTGAATGATGTCGTCATACAAGTAATCGTTGGTGCCTAAATCGACAACAACCAAGTCAGGCTGAAAATAATTTATCTGTTTTGCCAAAAGGTTTTCCTGTAATACAGAGTAGAAGCGCGCACCGCCTACACCTGCATTGTGCAGCACCACGCCAGAGTCTCCCATCGTTTGTAGGTCTAACTGATAGAACTCAAATTCGTCTTGTTCGGGATAATGGCGCACCGTTTCGAGGCTTATTTGGTCGTTTATGGGTGGTATAATGACTTCGATATAAGGCAGTTCGGGTGATTGATAGGTTGTGATGGGGATTTCGGCTTGGTTGTCTATGCGCAACACCAAATCGAAAGCGTTAGGTGTTTTTTGACAATAGATGCGCAACTTAGTGTGGCTTGTTGGCGGTCTATAGGCAAAATCAAATACTATTCGGGCGCGTTCTTGGCGTGTTCGGCAGGTCATGCCACCTACACCGAGGTTGGTATTGGTTTTGTTCTCAAAACTGCGCCTGCCCGTCCATTCGCCATCGTGTCGGGTGCTATAATAGTTGATAGGTGAATAGGTTTTGACGGTCGAAAAAGAACGCATCAAGCCAATGCCACCATCGCCCAATTCTTTTTGCAGGTGTTTTCGGACACGTCCGGGCAGCACTTCGGTTTGTAGATGTGAGTCGCCAATATAGAGAATAGAAAACTTGTTGGCAGCCGTATTTTTCCAACTCGAGTAGAAAGTTTCGAGGCTTTTTTTGTCCTGAAACTGAATCGTGTTGGCGTGTTCGCTCAACGTATAGCCTACTGTTTGTGCCAAAGTGCTTGTTACTAAACAGCCGCTTAGGTATAGCCCGCAAAAGAAGTATCTAAGAAGGCGTAGGACAGCAAAAAACATCATGGTTTGGGATTATTTTGAATGGTATCAGGAATTTCAATAGGTAATGTATCGGTATTATTTATTTTTTTGGGAGGAGCGATAGTTGGTGGCGGTGGTGATGGGGGCAAGGGTTGCGGAATGAGGACTTGGTATGTTGTATCAACAGCCAAGAGTAAGGAATCTTCGGCAGTTGGGACGCTTTTATGCTTAAAAAGATTATCCAACATTCGGCAATGCCAAGCGGTATTGGCGGTTAGTGGTGTGACCAATACAATAAGGTCGTTGATATTGTTTTTGCGAATAAAAGTCAAAAGGTTATCGGTATAGTAGCGATAATCTACCACAAAAACCTGCTCATAATGTGCAATTAAATAGGGTGCAAAAGGATTGCCGAAAGAGTTTTTTATCAAAACAGCTTTTTTGCCATTTTTGGTTGCCGTATTGATTTCTACAATAGGAAAATCGCCACCTAAAAACACACTATAGCCATGCAAAGCGGTGGCATATTCGGCAAATAATAAGATTTTGTTTTTTTGCACATAATCAGGCGGGAGATATTGGAAAGTTGTAGTGCCAATAGGTGGTTTATAGTAGACCACCGAATCGGGATTGTTTTCTAATGTCTTGTTGAGTGTTAAACGATACAACGAACCATAATAGTTTTTGATAGATTTTCGCTGCATCAGTGACAATGACTTGGGTTGGAAGTGTTTTTTTGCACAAAAAGCTTCGTAGGCATAGTAGGCACCAAGCCCTGTCCAATGGTGGTCGGTATTAAAAAAGATGTATTCTTTTTTGTGGGCATCGAGTGCCGACCAAACATCGACCGTAACGACATCGCTGGGCAAAGCGTTGTAGATGTGGTTGATGTTTTTCTTTTCGGAGGCATATTTTTTCTTTTCGGGCAGATAAAACTCTTGGTGTGTTGGCACTAAAACCACATGCAATTGGGTTTTGTTGCCCAATTTTTCGTGATAATTGTTCATCACATCAATAAAAGGTTGCGCCAAACTGTCGTTGCCTCCAAACAACTCGATAGCCATTCCGTTGTAGATAAGTATGCCTTTGTTGTTGGTTATTTCGGGAGCAGACGATTGTTCTGCCACCAGATTGTCATCGGCACAGATGGGAGCTATTTGGGTGGTATCTTGCATTGCAAGGTCATAATACTTGAACTCGCTATTGGAGAAACCGCGATAGGTTTCTAAGGCAAAAGCCGTTTTGACAAATTGGTCACGAAAAGGGAAGTTATCGGCAAAATACTGTTCTAGGCTATCTACATAATTCCCTGCGAGCAAATTATCCCAAGAAAATTGGGGCATTTTTGCCAAAGGACGCTTTTCGTATTCAGAATCAGCGTGTTTGGGCAAGAAAAAAAACAGTTCGCCCAGCAAAGCACATAGGGCGATAACCGCAACGATTTGCACGTATGCAAGGGTGGTATAGGGTTTAAAATTCATGGGTTGCATTAGAAGCGATAGTAGATAAAAGGGTTATAGGTTTTGCCTACTAATAGGGTGATGCAAATAAAGAGTAAGATGAATTGGAACAACATGGCTGCGCCAAATAGCCAAGGTTTGTTTTTTTCTAATTGCGACATATAGCGGTAATGCAAAGTGCGATAAATGGGCATACAAAGCACAAATGTTCCCAACAGCCAGAAGAGATTTTCTTTGAGCAACAAACCTAATTGATAGTTCCAAAATGGTTGATTGGTTTGCAGGAAAAGAATGTCTAAGAAACTAAACAAACGACTCGAATCGGTAAAATAGAACAATGCCCAACCAATGACCACCACAAACAATAAATAAAAATGTTCGAAAAAGCGTGGCAGTTTTTGCAGCCAAGCCATGAGAAACAGTTTTTCGATGAGGATTAATACCCCAAAATAGATACCCCAAAAAATAAAATTCCAACTTGCACCATGCCACAAGCCCGTTAAAGCCCATACGATAAGCAGGTTGCGATAAGGGTATTGTTTGTTGCCTCCCAAGGGAATATAAACATAATCGCGGAAAAAAGTACCGAGCGAAATGTGCCATCGTCGCCAAAATTCGGTGGCGGAGCGGGAAATATAAGGATAGTTGAAGTTTTCGAGATAATGAAAACCAAACATTTTGCCTAACCCTATTGCCATATCAGAATAACCCGAAAAATCGAAGTAGATTTGAATAGAAAACATCAAAATACCGAACCAAGCCTCAGCTACAGACAATTCGCTGAAATTGCCATCTAAATACTGTGCTACCCAAACGGCTGCGACATTGGCAATCGCTACTTTTTTGAATAAACCAATTAAAAAACGATGTAAGCCCCAAAAAATCTCTTCTAATTTCTCCTTTCGTTGTTCAATATCGTTCATAATGTGAACATAACGCACGATAGGTCCCGCCACTAATTGATGATAGAGGCTGACAAACATGAGGAATTTGGGAAAAGAAGTTTGCGCTTTCACCTCACCCCTATACACATCAATAGTATAGGAGATGGTTTGGAAGGTATAGAAAGAAATGCCAATAGGCAAGGCGATTTTAGGAACTGTGAGCGATAAGCCGAGATAATAGTTAAGGTTTTCATACAAAAAACCGCTATACTTGAAGCTAATTAACACGCCCAAATTGACAATCAAAGACGACACAACACCCCATTTGGCATATTTTGTTCCACGATAATGCTCGATGAACAAAGCATTGAGATAATCAACTAAGGCGCTAAAAATCAGGAGCAATACCCAAATAGGTTCGCCCCAAGCATAAAAAAATAAAGAGAAAAGAATTAAAACATAATTTCTATAGGTCGCATTGTTATACGAATAATAGAGTAGTATATTAAGAGGAAGAAAGAGACAAAGAAAAATAAGGCTGGCAAAAACCATTGTGTAGAAAAATTTTAGACTCTATTACTGTAAGTCTTATTGGTTGAAATAGTGCAACAACTCGTTGCCGCACCTACCTTTTTTGGGCAGCAAAGGTAAGATTTTTTGGGGAGATTTGGTATGTTTTGTAGCAACAAAATTTTAGAATCGCCTTGAATGGTGATTACTTTTGTGTAAGCAATTGATAGACCTAAACCAAAGTTTAGCGTTTATTGGGCATATAATACTTTCAAACTATGCCCAGCGATATGGTATCAAAACATCTTATTGATTTTTAGATGTGCGCCATGCTGAGATCTACAAAAATTGCTGTATAAAGTGACAAAAAGGCGGTTTTTGCGTTCAAATAAGAAGCAAGTTGAGAAAAAGTTTTTTTTTATCAGAAAAAACCCCTAACTTCGTTCCCAAATTTATCTCTTCTACTCCTTTTCTTTTTGACATTAAATCTTTTAGACATGTTTGTAAAGATACCCCAATCTTATCTTTGCCTAATCAGTATAATCCTTTTTTTTGTTTCCCAAACCACCAAAGCACAGCCTATGGTATATGCTATCCCCAACGATACCATACTACAAGGCAACGACGCTTTGGCTTTTGGGCTTTATGCCAATGATTTTGGTATGGAGAACGGCAGTATCGCTAATGTTTTTGGAATACGCTTTATTCTTAGTTCCCCCAATACTTTGATAAGCGGAGATACTTATTTTGCAGTAGATACCATTGCTTTAGCTAATGCCCTGATTACGGTCAAACCTATGGACACGCAAGGCGAAAATGGTAATCAGTCCGGTGGTAATGGTAATAATGGCAATGGTATAGGTGGCAATAATGGTAGTTCAACAGGGACTTCTACTTCGCCACTTAGCTCATTCTCGGCATTATTAGAACCTGCTCAAAGTATAGAAGTATTAATTACCCGCCCTACCCCCACCAATGGTAACATTTATGGCAGAATAGCAGACATCAGCAACATTATGACCATCGATGATTTGGAGCGCATTTTTGGCGAATGTTCTGCTGCTACGGTCATTCTTAGTAACATAGAATTGATTACCAAAGTTGACCTTACCACAATGGACATTACAAGTAGTGACATTGTAACAGCATTGGGGTCAGAGAGCTTCACGGTTGAATTTTGTCCCAAGTGCGAATTGACTAAGGAAAATAGCATTGTGAACTGTTTGTTAGACAATACCTTTAATGCTACGATATATTTCGAGGGCAACCCGAATATCAATTATACCTTGTCAGATAACTTTGGGACGACCCAAATTGTCAATAATGGTTTATATGGCTTGGGTCCTTATCCTAACGATTCTTTAGTGCTAATTTCTATTCGTCATCCCAATGGTATAGAAGTCTGTACACTACCCGTAGAAACCAACTGTGTAACACCACTTCCTTCGCCCACTTGTTTTGATGGCATACAAAATCAAGGAGAAAAAGGCATAGATTGCGGTGGTCCTTGTGTGCCTTGCAACAATTGCGATATGCTTATTAATGCCATAGCAACACGCGAAAATATTGCCTCTTATAGTGTAGAACTTACCTTGTCGGGTAGCGAAACCTATACGCTTACAGATGGCAACCTTAACCTTTCGGGCGAGGCAGGCACCTATACTTTTGGTCCTTATTCCAATACAGTAACTGCCCAAATTTTGGTATATAGTGCCACATCTTCCTGCCGACAGTTGCTCGATTTTAGCTATGACAAAGCCACTGTTTGTCAGTTTGCACCCAATAATGATGAATGTGCAGATGCTGTGGGTCTAAATTTGGGCGAAAATGGTCCTTTTAGCAACTATTGTGCCACCAACGCCAATACCGACCCAACGAATCCCGCTTGTTTGGTAGACAACCTAAGCAAAACTGTATGGTTTTCGTTTGTAGGCAACGGACAACAAATGATGTTATATGCCAGCAGCAATTCCACTACAATTTCGATAAGAAACAGAGAAAGCGACCTACAATTGTTGATATATAATACTTGTCCTGCTAATACCCTATTAGCTTGTAGTGATGATTATATTGACGAACAACCCCGCATCATACTTCCTACTGTTAATGGACAGACGTATTATGTCTTAGTAGACGGCTTTGGCGATTATGACGCAGAAGGCGAATTTTATTTGCACTTAGAAAGTTGTGTACCTGCCTTGCTCACATCCTCTACCCAAACCTATATTAACTGTTCAGCACCAAGCATGGGTGATATCGATTTATCTGTCACAAATGCCCCAGCGCCCCATAGTTATTTGTGGAGCAACGGAGCTACTACCCAAGATTTGAACAATGTAATAGGGGGAGATTATTCGGTGGCAGTAACAGACTCATTGGGTTGTATCACAACAGCCACCATAAACCTCGATGCACCAACTGATACGCTATCTATAACATCTTCACAAGTATTAGTGCCTGCCAACCCAACTTCGCCTTTCCAATACCAACGTGTCGAAATTAGCATTGAAGGAGGAGAAAAACCCTATAACTATCAATGGCAACGCGAAGGTTATGTTCGACTTGATACAGATGAAACTTTAGGTCTGATAACTATCTATTATTCAAATAGCTCACATTGGGCAGTAACAATTACAGACGCTAACGGTTGTGAAAAAAGCTACAATAACTACTCCACCATCAACAACACACCTAATCAACAACAGATATTGTCTATTCCCGCTGCCACCATCAATCCTGCAAGTAGCCTTAGCGCACCCAACGGATCCATTATGCTTACTACCGAAGGCGGCACCGCACCCTATCAATACGAATGGAGCAATGGCGTTACAACTGCCAATTTGTTAAATGTCTCTTCAGGTTGGTATGCTGTTACTGTCACCGATTCGAGCAACCCCATGCAAACTACTTATGGTTGGTATTGGGTGCCAACGCAATTGCGCGGACGCGGCAAATCAGATGCTTTGTTCAACACGCAAATTAATCCCAATCCTATTGGCGATATGGCGCAAATCCAACTGAATAGTACTGTCAACACCTTTTTAAATGTTTGGTTATACGATGCCGCAGGCAAACCTGTTCAATTGCTTTTCAATGCCGAATTGATTAGCCACCAGAACTATCAATTCAACATACAACCCAAAGTACCCAATGGTATGTATTGGTTGGTATTGCACACCACCGACGGCAAACACCAAAGCTACCCAATTGTGGTGCATAAATAATGTAATGTTTTACTAACTCATGTTACGCACTTGCTGTTCAAAACAGCTTATTTCGCAAGAGTTGCTAAAAAATACCCCTTAATGCCACATACTTAACCTTAAACCCTGTCAAATTTTTATGAAACGCAGACGACCAACGCTTAAAGACTTTTTTAATTTTACACGCAACGACCGCATTGGTATTTTGCAATTATCCGTTTTATTACTTTTGGTGCTTGCTTTTCCTCATTTTTATGCTGTTTTTGTCCAACACCCTTCCATAACAACCACTGTTGATAAAGAACAATTACAGTTGGCTACGCGACAAATTTATGCGGCACAAGCCACAGAAGAGGCAGAAAGACGCTCCAAATATAACCATTATAACAACAAACAATTTGCAAATAAAGATTCCAAAGATAGTGAAGAGGACGACAGTGATTTTGAAAATACCACAGAAGTCCAACCCTATCCTTTCAATCCCAATAACCTAAACTACAAAATGGCAAGGGAACTGGGAATGCCTCAACGTGTGGCATATACCATAGAAAACTACTTAGAGAAAGGTGGTCAATTTCGTTATGCCGAAGATATGCAGAAAATCTATGGCTTGTCAAAAAATGACTATGAACGTTTATTGCCCTACATACAACTGCCCCACAAAACAACAACCACCCAAACCTCCAAGGAACAACAACCTTCTGCCACTATTGCAGACAATAGCTCCGCCAACACATCCCAAACACCTGCCAATACTAACAAACCGACAACTTTGGGGTTTAAAGATAGCAGCTCGTTCGAGCCGAAACGTAGCTACAAATCCAATACGGCGATGATTGATATGAACACTGCCGATAGTTTGGAATGGCAACAAATTAGAGGTGTTGGTAAAGGTTATGCCAATCGCATTATCAAATACCGCAACTTGCTCGGAGGTTATACTGCCAAAGAACAACTAAAAGAAGTATATGGTATGACCGACGAATTATACGCACAAATCGAGCCGCATTTGTTAGTACCACATCCCTCAAAAGTTAAGAAAATTAATATCAATAAAGCTACTTTCGAGGAACTCAACGCACAAGCCTACATCAGAAAATATAAATTAGCCAATACCATTATAAAATATCGCGAACAGCACGGAGCCTATCAAACAGTCAAAGATTTACAACAAATACAAATCATCACTCCCGAAATGTTTGCCAAAATAAATCTCTATCTCATCGCACAATAAGGTTTTGTCGAAATTTTTCCTCAAAAAAAGCAAAAAAATGTTTCTTTTGGGAACATTTTGCGTCTTAAAAGTGTTTGTTAACTAAACGTTATTACTCATCATACCATAAAAAATCCCATCATTTACAAAATGGAAAACGTAGAAAATCTAGAAGAAAAAACAGAACAAACCACCGAATCAAAAGGCGGTTTGTTTAGCACGTTCAAGAACATCGTTGATACCGTAAGCGAAAAGGTAGAAAACGTCGTTGAACAAATCAAAGAAAACGAAACTATCAGCAAATTAGTCGACAAGGGCGAAGAATTGGTTGATAAAGCAACAGTTTCGGTAGTTCATCAATACGAAAACCTAAAACAAAACGAATTGGTAGGCAATATCGTACAAAAAGGTGAGGAATTGGTGGACAAAGCCACCGAAACCGTTACAACACAATACGAAAACCTAAAACAAAACGAATTGGTAGGTAATTTCGTACAAAAAGGTGAGGATTTGGTCAACAAAGCCACCGAAACCGTTACAACACAATACGAAAACCTGAAGCAAAACGAAACTTTTGGCGATATTATCAAAAAAGGTGAAGAGGTTGCAAGTACTGTAAGCGGAAAAGTAACTACTTTGGTCGATAATGCTAAAACAAAAGTAGCCGAAGCAAAAGACAAAGCTACTGATGTGGCAAAAGATGTAAAAGATGCTGCCGCCGAAAAAATTGCCGACGCTAAAGCTACTATGAGCGAGGCTGCTGACAAAGCTACTGAAGTGGCAAAAGACGTGAAAGACGCTGCTGCCGAAAAAGTTGCCGATGCCAAAGCTGCTATCACCAATGCTGTTGAAGATGCTAAAGATAATACAGACAAGGGTTAATTTTTAGCAGTTTTGCTAACAGTAAAAAAAGGAGTTACCTCACATTGAGGTGACTCCTTTTTGTTTGAAAGTTTGCTTGTTGTACTTGTTATTCGTTACTCCAAATCATATAGCTGCGAGGAGCAATAGTGGTAGAAAGTTGGTGTTTTTTGTATTTGGCTTTATTGCCCAAAATGGTTTGAGAACGTTTGGCATTGGCTAAAAAAGAAGGCAGTGACAATTGGATTTTCTGATTTTTATCCGATTTGTTGAATACCACCACCACCGTTTTTCCAAAATAAGTGCGTGCAAAAGCATATGTATTTGCGGTGACCAACAAAGGGCGGTAATCTCCATAGAGCAACGCCATACTGTTGCGTCGGAAGTGCGTTAGTCGGCTCAATTTATCTTTGACCGCTTGCTCTTGTGGCAACAAATTATCGAAACGCATCATGCGGCGGTTGTCGGGGTCATCGGCTCCGGGCATACCAATTTCATCGCCATAATAAACGATAGGTATGCCGGGAATGGTCATAATGAAAGCGTGCAACATAGACAATTTGTCATAGCCAACAGGATTTGTAATGCCAATGGAACGCTCCCAACCTGCTGCTTTGGGATCTTCGTTGAACTTCAAATCGCCACTTGCCAACGAAATGAATCGCGCCATGTCGTGGTTGCCTGTGATATTTCCCATTAAAGAGTGGGAGCCATAGTAGTTAAAAGTTTCGTATAGAGAATGGTCTAGTTTTTCGAAAGATTCTTGGTCAATAGCAAAAACCGCTCGAGCATCAAAATAGAGATTGAAATCAAATTGTGCATCTAACTGTCCCGTGCTAATATAACTACCAATGAGTTCGCGACTACCAAAAGTCTCTCCAATTTGGTATAAATTGCGTTTTTGTGGCAAAATAACCTCTTTTTTTAACCTTTTGGTGAGCATTTGCCAAAATATATTGTGGATATGTTTCACAGCATCATGTCTAAAGCCGTCCAATTGATAGGTATTGAGCCAATACAAAGCAGTATCTATCAACATATTGGAAACAGGGATTTGCTCGTGGTCGATAGAAGGCAGAAAAGTATCGAACCAAGTCGTGAGGCGTTGTTCGTCCCAAAGGCGGATATTTTTGCGATGGTCGGGCAGTTCGAGCGGCGAAAACCATTCGGGATGTTTTTGCCATATTTCAGATTCTTGATGAACATGGTTAGACACAAAATCTAATAATACGTTCATATTGTTATCATGTGCCTTATTGACCAATGTTTTTAGTTCGTTGCTGGTGCCAAAATGGGTGTCGACTTGTGTTAAATGCACAGGCCAATAACCATGATAACCCGAATAGTAGCGATGTGGAGCGGGATATTCTTGGTAAGCTGTCATGGGATTCTGCACCAAAGGAGACACCCAAAGCGTATTGACTCCTAATTGGTCAAAGTATTTTTGCTCCAATAGTTGCTGTATGCCAGCAATATCGCCACCTTGATAGTTGGCAGGAGGCAACACACGTTCGTCTTTGAGCGGTTGATTGTTGAGCGAATTGCCGTCCTTAAATCGGTCAACCATCATAAAATACATGATGCTTGTGTGCCAGTCGCTGCGCTGTAGCTGTTGAGCATCGAGCATAATTTTGCCATATCGGAGCGGTATATATAGGTCGTTAGACAAACCGTATTTATTGAAACCAAGCACTCGAATTGTAGAACGTTCTATATTTTGGGCGGCAGATGGTATAGTAATTTCTGTATCGATAATGCGCATTTTGACGCTGTTATTCGATAGCAATTCGTTTTCCCAAAAAACAAATAATTGCTCTACACCATTTTCTATACCTATTTGTAAACCTTTGTCTGTTGTTTGTTGGGTATAAAGAAAAGGCAATAAAGAACGCTCAACTTTTCCCACTTCTATCAAAGAATTAAAACCGCCAATATTATTATCAACCGAAACAGGATTAGCAGGATCGAGCATCCATTTTCCGTCTGCTACTAATTGGTATTGGTAGTTGCCATTTGCTAAAGGTAGAGTGAGTTGCCATTCACTGCCTTCTTTTTGTAACAAACTATTGGCAGGATTCCAGTCGTTAAATTGACCTGCTACTTGTACTTTTTGATAATTATTATCCGCTAAACGAAAAGTATGTTTTGTTTTTGCTGCTTTTTTCAACAGAATACTATATTCTGTTTTGGTGCGTGTAAGAAAACGAATAACCGACAAAGGGGGCAATACCTCCCAATTGGTTTTTAATCCTATTTGGAGTTTTTGTTGGTCGGGAGAAAGTTTGGTTTTAAGAGATTTGTCGGCGGTTACACTTACAATTGCAGTGGGGTCAATAAAATAATCACCTAAATCGATGGTCATTATTTGTTCGTCTTGCAACACAATAGGAGAAGCCAAACCATAAATTTCGGTGGGCTGTGCCATGCTATAGAATGCAAACAAAAAGCACCCCAAACAGTAACTTAGTAGAAAAAAGAATCGCATGTTTAGATTATAGGTTATACAGAATTAGAATTTTATATTTCGAGTGTAATGCCTACCTGCGAATTTTATACAATTGCCGCCACAATTTTGTCGAACAAAGGCAAAGCATGCTCCAACGTATCGCAATAACCAACAGTAATGGAGTCGAATGAACCCATAAAAATGAGGTATAATATGGGTAAATAATTATTTAGCCGCTGTATGAGTGTAAGTATCTACAAACAACACTATTGTTCCGTTTAGAATTATTTTGTCGAATACATTTTTTTGGGCGTTTCCCTGCGGGTCGGGCTTTACAGGGCTTCGCTGCCGCTACGGTGCAAGCACCAGCCTGCGGCTGCCCTTACAATCCCTAACGCGCTTCGCCCTTCGAATATGTATGATGTTCTGTACGATAATAGCATTTTATTCCAACAAAATAGGTAAAATACAACACTATTGTCTATTTAGGTTTTTGCAAAGTCTAAATATCAAATCTGCTCGTTGATAAATGGAATATAGGCGTTTTTGTTCTATCGCACTTCTTGATTGCCCAGTGAGGTAGTTGCGGTAGGCTGTGTCAAATGTGTTTTTTTTATCCACTAAATTGCAATCAGGGTACATTAAGTATTGTGAGCAACCTGCTTGTGAGTAAGAACACCAACTATCAATAAGTCCGTCGGAGTTCGAATCCCAGACTTTTTCTATCCATGCGCCACCTTCTGCCCATGCAATAGCATTATCAGTGCCGTCCTGATTTCTGTCCCAATGATACACCTGATATAGTGGCAGCCCCGGTACAGAAAGTTCTTCTTGCCATTTTTCGTAAAGTCCGTCGTTGTTTGTATCATAACCGAATCGGCGTTCGCCTTGTCCGTTGTCCCACACCCACATCTGAGAGTTATCGCCCATAGTAGCTCGCCAATAAGTCCATCCAGGCTTATCTGTTGCAGGTCCTTCCCATTGCGAAACAATATTGCTTGGGTTATTAGGGTCGTAAGACATCGACTCGGGACCGTCTATAAGGCTTTGAGCTTGAACCAACATAAGCGATAATTGTGTAATTACCAACAACAGTAGTACAAGTTTGGCAACTAATGTAGTAATCATTGCCGAGAGATTAAATTTTGTTTTCATAGCTAAGTATTTTACTCGAGTGAAAGTATTAGAGCTTATACAGAATTATTTCGCGCGCAATACTTGCCTTTGTGCGACATGATACCGATTACAATATACCGAATTTCGCGATAAGCCCCAGTAACTTTTGTCCCTTAAGCATTATCAGTAGAAGAATTTGATCGGGGTTATTAACTGATTTTTCTGCTACATGGGACGACCATATACAGCATTTTACGAAGGCTGTAATAGCGTTACCGTGTTTTCCTTCTATTCAGCAGTAATCGGTAACATTCGTTCGGCAATATTGTGTCCTTTTTCGCCCTGAAACTTGATAGCATGAACAGATAGTGAATGGTGTCGTCGAGCAACTTAACTTTGAGTAATTTATTGGCTGTTTTTTTCGTTGGTGTTGTTGGTTGTTTGGTTCCAAGACGGAAAAGAGGTTTTGTTCCAAATGGTTAAACTCAACATTGAAATCGATGAGCTGATACAAGTTGGGAATAAAAAAAGCAATGGAATCACTGACTAAGTAGATAGTAACTTCTTTCCAATTTTTATCAAAAGGAATGTCGTGACGTATAAGGGTAAAATTAGGACAAAGTTAGCGCATTTTTGCGAGTTACACAAGGAAAAAGGAGTATTACTATAAAAAAATGATACTATGACAAATTTTATGGACATTAGTCTCTATCCTGAACAACATCTAAACAAAAAACGCATTATTATGACCTTATTTCAGTATGGTTTCAATTACCCAACAAAACCCCCTCCGCACCTAATCAACTTAGTACGGAGGGGGTTTTTTATGACATGACATTTAAGCTCGCAACATGCTATTTCACCACCAACAGGCGTTGCACCACTTTCTCTCTATCTCCCAACAATTGCACCAAATAAGTCCCTGCGGGATATTGGTGTAGGTTGATTTGAATGCGGCGATTAGTCACAGACAAGTTTTGTTCATATTGCAACTGCCCCATTAGGTTATAGATATGCAGTTGCAAAGACTGATTATCGCCACTTTCGTAGAACAAAGTCACTTCGTTGCGGGTAGGATTAGGAGACAGACTCAACTGCAATTGTTCGCTTTCAAACAAAAGCTCGTCTTCGGTTTTGTTTGCCATTGGAATATCTGCCAAATGCGGCGCTACCACTTCGCCCGCCATCTGTCCGCCTGTAATGGTGACAGTTTGCGAAAAATCTTCGCAACCCGTCGCATTATTGACCACTTTGAGCTTGTAATTACCTGCTTTTTTCACATAACCGCCCAAATAGTTCTGATATTGGGTGAGTTCGTTGTTATTTTTATACCACTTCAAGGTGTAAGTGGTCAGGTCTGTATAGTTGGATTTGAAATATACTTTGCAAGTAGGGCAAAGGTTGTGGGACGTAACACCAGCCACACCTCCACCACTCGCATTGCCGCCCACAATAATCACAGCATCGGGCGTAAGATTGACCGTGATGCTGGCAGTAGCTGTTTCGTTGCACAAACGGTCGGTAGCTGTGAGCGTAAGCGTACCCGTTGCTGTTGCATTTGTCCATTGCACCGAAACTGTATTCGTGCCTTGTCCCGATACTATCGTTCCGCCGCTCACTTCCCAAGCATAAGTAAGACCTGCTAAGGCATTGGTGTTGCTATAGTTTTTCGGCTGTCCGCCACAAACATTCGTATTACCCGAAATGACAGGTGTAATAGCAGTACGTTTCATGGCATACCAACCATTCATCTCCACCAAGTTGGCAATGCCGCCAGTTGTTTGAGCAGGGTCTTGCGTAAAATCTACGGACAACAAATTATTGTTGATGGACAAGGTGTTGCTGCTGGCAATAGTTTGGTGGGTGCGGTTTCGCAACACCACATAGTAGTTTTGCAAAACATCAACACCATACAAAGCAATACGGTTGGCTTGCAGTGGTGTACCGACTTCTTGCAAATAACCATTCGAAAGCAACAAAACAGCTTTGCGTCCCACCACTTGGTTAGTGGCATTGCGGAGTTCCAACAACATCCAGTCAACAGCATTAGCAGGAATAGTGCCGTTTTCGCTGCCATTATAGTTCCAAGGAGCCGTATTGAAAGGCTGTTGTGTGGGCAAGGTATTGCTATAATTGTTGGTCATAAGACTATTGCTAATGCTCACATCGGTGACCGAACACTGCAATAAAGTTTTGACCTCCAACAAAATAGGCGGCGTACTATTGCTCACCTGCATAGCGGCATCGGTGCCAACAGCAGGAATTTGGTAAGCCTCGGCATTGAGCAGTACAATATCCGAAAGCGAAACGGTGACATTGCTACCAAGTGCTGCCGTGACAATACCTTGCAATTCCAATACCTCACCAAGCAACAAACGGTTGTTGTGGTCGGTGCGAGTGATACCCACATGGATTTGGTGGTTGTTGGCATCGGGTATGAGCAATACATGGAAGTCGGTGCCGATGATTCCCCAACAAGATTCGCTAAAATCGAGACTTGGGTTTTCTATACCATTATAATGTAGCGTAAATGCCAGACCATAAGCATTAACCACTCCACCGTTGAGGGTGTTTTGGAGTTGTAGGCTAAAAGAAGCGAGGGCATTAGCGGCTATAAGCGGCGTATTATTCTCAAGAATCAAAGTGGCTTGTGGAGTAGTGTTGTTGACAAGCGGCGGTGTTGGAAGGTAGCTTAAACCAAAGTTCTGCACAATGGCAGTAGTATCGCTCCCGTTGATGGCACCATTGCCATTGCAGTCGGCGTGTTTGTAGTTGGTGTTTGACCATAAATCGCCGCCGAAATTTTGGTTATAGTCACCTGCAAACTTAGGCGACCAATCTATGCTTTGGTCTAATCGTGGAATATCTACATAGTCGACTGCAATACCCCATGCCAAATAGTCGAGCATACTGACAGTACCATCGTTATTAGCATCACCGGGCCACACTCCCTTGTCCAATACAGTAATAAGTTGGTTATAGGTATCCACACAATCCCCATTATCTGCCACTAAGGTGATGTCATGTATGCCTGGCTCGGTGAAGGTATAGGTCAAATGGGTGCTGGTAGCAATAGGGACATTGTCTATTAGCCATTGATAGGAAGAGGGAGTAGTGCCAGCATTTGGCGTATTGATATAGTCCGTAGTGGTATTAGTGAAAGTGGTGGGAGCATATAGAAAAGTAGCGATAGGTGCTGTAAATTGTGCCAAAGGCGGGTTCGTATTGATGTCGGATAGTTTCACCACCCAGTAATCATAACCTTGGTTTGCTTCTGTCTTGTCACCTGAAATATCAGAAGAAGAATAGCCACCCAAGATATAGCCACTGTCTGTAGTTTGCTGAATAGCTTCTAACTGTTCATAACCACTTCCACCAATGGTATTTTGCCATTCAATAGTGCCTGTGGTGGATAATTTAAGTATCCAATAATCACTTTCACCTTTTGCTGCTTCTGTCTTGTCACCTGAAATACCAGAATAAGAATAACCACCCAAGATATAGCCACCATCAGTGGTTTGTTTTATGGATTGTAAATAATCATAACCACTTCCACCAATAGTATTTTGCCATTCAATGATACCCGTAGCAGATATTTTAACTACCCAATAGTCATAAGTGTAACTTCCCATATTACTCTCTGTCTTGTCACCTGATATGCCAGATTCGGAATAACCGCCCAAGATGTAGCCACCATCGGTAGTTTGTTGAATAGATGTTAAATAATCAGCATTGTTTCCGCCAATGGTATTTTGCCATTCAATAATGCCTGTAGCAGATAACTTAACTATCCAATAATCATTGTAACCTTGAGTTGCCTCTGTCTTGTTACCTGATATGCCAGACCAAGAATAACCACCTATTATATACCCGCCATCAGCGGTCAATTGTATATCAGTCAAGTTATCATCTTCGCTTCCTCCAATGGTTCTTTGAGTCTGTATTGTCCCATCTGCTGCTAATTTAACTATCCAATAATCATACGACCCTTTATTATCAACAGTTTTGTCACCTGATATGCCAGAATCGGAATATCCTCCCAAGATATATCCTCCATCTGTGGTTTGTTGAATGGATTGTAAATAATCATCACCATGACCTCCAATGGTATTTTGCCATTCAATAGTACCCGTACTAGATAATTTAACCACCCAATAATCATGGAAAACAGCCATTTCTGTCTTGTCACCTGATATAGGAGAATTGGAATACCCCCCTAAGATATATCCACCATCGGAGGTTTGTTGAACGGATTGTAAATTATCATAGCCACTTCCGCCAATTGTATTTTGCCATTGAATAGTATGCATAGCCGATAATTTAACTACCCAATAATCATTGCTACCTTGACCTGATTCTGTCTTGTCACCTGATATAGGAGAATTGGAATAACCGCCCAATATATACCCACCATCGGTAGTTTGTTGAATAGACGTTATTATATCAGCGCTGTTTCCGCCAATGGCATTTTGCCATTCAATGCTAGGTAGAGGAAGACAATAGTTTAAGGGATATATCGCAATATACTGACAATAACTATTGCCACAACTATCACTCAAGCAAACAAGGTAATTTCCTTCTGTTTGATAGCTATGGTCAACAGTATTGCCCATAAAACTACTGCCGTCTCCCATAGTCCAGGTATAGGCATTGTTGGTAGTATTATTGGCTACTAAGTGAAGGTTTAAACCTTCGTTTGTATAGGAAAAATTAGGCTCCCATATAGTAATATTTTGGCTTTTAGTATCACTACATTCACCATTATTAACTACTAAAGTAACTGTATGTACGCCTGCCTCCGCAAAAGTATAAGAGAGGTCATGTGTGTTTGAAACAGGAACGCCATCTACTTGCCATTGGAAAGAAGTTGCCCAACTATTGCTGGTATTGGTAAAAAGGACAGGATTATTGTTACAACTAAAAAGGGGGGCTTCAAAATCAGCAATGGCAGATATGATATTGCCTCCAATTTCGACTATCCAATAGTCATAGCCACCTTGTAATGCCTCTGTTTTATTACCCGAAACTCCTGAATTTGAATTTCCTCCTGCAATGTAATTGTCATTATCCATTTGTCTAACAAATTGTAAAAAATCGTCACCTATTCCGCCAATAGTATTTTGCCACTCAATAGCACCAATAGCAGAAATTTTTACTATCCAATAATCATAACCACCTTGTGATACATCTGTCTTGTCACCCGAGATAGGAGATTTAGAATACCCACCCAATATATACCCGCCATCGGCGGTTTGCGTAATAGATTGGAGTTGTTCGTCACTACTTCCACCAATAGTATTTTGCCATTCAATAGTACCCATAGCGGATATTTTAACTACCCAATAATCAGCAGTATAAATTCCTAAAGAATTCTCTGTCTTGTCTCCTGATATGCCTGAACTAGAATAACCGCCTAAGATATAACCACCGTCAGTAGTTTGCTGAATGGAGCGTAAATAGTCATTGTCATTTCCTCCAATAGTATTTTGCCATTCAATAGTGCCTGTAACGGATATCTTAACCACCCAATAATCATAACCACCTTGGCTTGCTTCTGTTTGGTCTCCGAAAACGATAGAATTAGAATATCCTCCCAAAATATATCCACCATCTACGGTTTGCTGAATACTAGTAAGCATATCATCATAATTTCCTCCA
>JAEUUX010000081.1 GCA_016787295.1 Chitinophagales bacterium | reverse complement strand
CTACATTGTTGCTTCTTTCGTCAGGGTATTTGAAAATGAATTAGATTTTTTAGAAAGTAGCTTAGGTCGTGTAGTCGACAAAGGAACAGAAATCGCCAATAGTTTTGAAAAGTAAAACTCAAAACTTGATTTAATTGTTCTCACAAAGTCCGCAAACCTACCCAAAATCGAACTCAACAAAAACAAAAAACATGAAACCAATAAGCTTTTTTCTATTCATTGTATCTTCATGTCTTGCAGTATCATCTTGCAAATGCCATGAAGATAGTTACATACCGCTTTATATACAAAACAACAGCGATTCTGATATATACTATTACTATTTTAGCCAACCATGGCCAGAAAGGGACAGTTCAAAAGAAACTATACGAAACTATTTGCTTGATTATGACCACAAAGCAAAAGCCAATGGTAGCACAGAAATGGATATTGAATGCTATGATACATGGCAAGGATATTATCAAATGAATGATACACTTTCATTTTTTATCCTCGATGCCGCTGCTGTTGAAGCACCTTTAAGCGATTCCTGCATTATCAAAAGCATCTTGGCTCGGTATGATTTAAGTTACGAAGACATAGAACAAATGGGCTTTGTTTTGTCTTATCCGTAATCTTCATTTAGTAAAATCTTTAAACTTTAGTTATGTTTAACTCAAACCAATTTTTATCAAAAATCAATACCACAAATGGCATTGATGATGTCGAAAATACTTTAACACAGCTAAAAAGTTTAGGAGCTTCGCCAATGCAGTGCGTATTGGTATTGTGCAAAGTATTAAAAATTTCGATTCAGGAAGCCGATAGCTTAGTAGTAGAGTCAACAACTTGGCAAGAAATTAAAACTGATGTCGATTTGATTCGCAGAGAGTGGACTAATTTTTTAGATAGTTCAGACTGACGGCAAAAAGAGTGTTCCTAAAAACACTATTTTCGTTGGACAGTTATTGCCTGCTACTAACAATATTACTGGGAAATAATTAGATATGAAGATGCCAAAATATCTACATTGATAGCAGGTATTTAATTTAGGCTGTACAGAAAAAAGAAAAAAGTTCTCCGTACTTTTGCGCTGTGAAACAAACAAAAATAACAGAGAACCCGTCTGAAAGACGGGTCAAAGATAGTACAAATGTTTGGAAAAACAAAGCACTATCTCGTGGGTCAGA
>JAEUUX010000080.1 GCA_016787295.1 Chitinophagales bacterium | reverse complement strand
CTACATTGTTGCTTCTTTCGTCAGGGTATTTGAAAATGAATTAGATTTTTTAGAAAGTAGCTTAGGTCGTGTAGTCGACAAAGGAACAGAAATCGCCAATAGTTTTGAAAAGTAAAACTCAAAACTTGATTTAATTGTTCTTACAAAGTCCGCAAACTCACCCAAACTTGCGGACTTTGTTTTATCCTTCTTTTCCAATCCTCATATTTTCCGTATCTTTACGCCATAAAAAAACCACCAACAATGGAAACACATCTTTTATACGACGAAGTAGCCGCTACCATAGCGCAACTTAATCCCGCAAAAGTATTGCTGCTTAAAGCACCTGTGGCATTACAACAACAATTAAATAGTTTGTTGGAAAAGTCTAAAACAACGCAACTGTCAACCGAAGAAAAAGAGCAGTTAGACCATTATATTGTGCTGGAGCGTTTGATTCGTTTAGCAAAAATACATGCTCAACAACAATTATCGCTATTATGAGTAGTCGCTATATATCAGACAATTTACGTTCGTTTATTGCCTTGCGAGCTAATCATCGTTGCGAATATTGTCGTATAACAGAGCAGTATGCTTTTTTCGGTTTCCATGTTGAACATATTATCAGCCTTAAACATGGTGGCAAAACAGAAGAAAGTAATTTAGCGTATGCTTGCCCAATTTGTAATACTTATAAAGGTACAGACATTGCTACGCTATTGCCTGGTAGTAACGAATTGGTACGTTTTTTTTATCCTCGGATGGATCAATGGAATGAACATTTTATGGTTTTACCAACAGGAGAAATACAAGCACTATCTTCTGTAGGAATAGCTACCATCAATATATTACGCCTTAACCAGCCCGATGCGATTATCGAAAGGCGATTATTGTTAGAGTTGGGTATTTTTTAGATGCAACCCCAACCTGCGGACTTTGTTTTATCCCTCTTTCCCAATTCCTCAAATTTTCCGTATCTTTGCAGCATAAAAAACCAACTTATTTCGTATGGAAACCTTATTAGTTACAGTTAAAAACAATCAACAAGTTGCCTCACTTGTCGAGATATTGCAAGCCATAAACTTCGTAGAGTCTATTACACAATTAGACGATTATGAAAAAGTGCGCTTTGGGCTCGACGACATCAATACTTTTGCGGCACAAACCGATTTACCCACTCTCAGTATGGAAGAAATAATAAGCGAAATTAAAACTGCACGCCATGAAAAAAAACTATACGGTCATTGATACGAATGTTTTCATATCGGCTATCATTGGGCAAAATAGTTATCCGCGTAAAATTTTTGACGATAAATACTTCAAAAGCTATCTTATATATGCTTATCAAAAGCCGTTTGGGAAGAGTACCAAATAGTTTGTCAACGCGCAAAGTTTACGCGATTTAATGGTTTTGAAGAACGCGCAAAAAAAAATTTATCGAATTAACGGTTGAGGCAGAGGCAAATTATATTGTTTCGAGAAACACACGCGATTTTGTAATAGATGAATACAATGGTATCCTATTGCTTACACCCAAAGCTATTATCGATTATATTTTGACCCAAATACCTAAGCATTTTCAACTTGTGGCATTTGTTTTCTTTCTTTTTCTCCAATTTCCACAACTTTGCGCCATAAAAAAATACCCGACAGTGGAAACACATCTTTTATACGACGAAGTAGCTGCTACAATAGTGCAAACTTAATCCCGCAAAAGTACTGCTGCTTAAAACCCTGATTTTTAATCAACTAGTGTTTGACGGTTAAACAAATGCAAAACACATCATCAATAATAAAAAAAAATACCATGAAACCATTTCTCATTATTCTATTATGTTGTATGGGTAATTTGGCAATTTTTGCCCAAACCTCCCAATCTACTATTGCCTCTCGCAATGCCATTTATGTAGATATGCCCACCATCAATAGCATTGGCACTTTGAGCTATGATAGGATTTGGTATCACAAAAACCTATTTGCTTGGAGTCAACGCATAGGCATCGGTTCAAATTTTCACTATTCGACCGATATAAGCATACCTATCGAAACAGCTTTGCTAATTGGTAAAAGAATGAATTATGCCGAAATAGGTCTTGGCACTACTGCCACATTCCTTCGCTCCTCGCACCAAATAGCAGAATGGAGTGGCAATAAAGCACAGGAATATTGGTTTATGGGGCGTTTGGGATACCGCCTACAAACGAAACATTTCATACTAAGAACCGCTTATGTGCCTTATCGCCTATTACATACCACTTGGACAGTTCCAAGCATAGATCGCAAATCTGTTCATGGCGTTAGTATGTCGATAGGTTTTGCTTTTTAACTTTTTTTTGAGCGTTGGCGCAATAAAATAAATACACAAAGCGTTTGCGTGTTGAATTATTAATCTTTTTTCAAAACAAATTCCAATGTTGAATAACTCACAGTTCCCCTTACTGCTTTGTGCAATGTTTTTTGTTTTGGGCTGTCATCATGCCCCAACAAAAACAGTTAGTGCCAATTGTGCCAAAGGCGAGATACAAAAAATAGCAGATGATTTAATGAACAAAAAACGCTATCAACTTAGCACTTTGAACCGCACTATCAGCGAAACAGCGGAAAATTATGTGGTGACATACGAACCTAATAACACTCGTGTGGACAGTAATGGCAACCTAATTATTGTTGCTAAAGGCGGCGGTGCTACTATAACCATCGCTAAAACGAATTGCAAAGTTGTAGATATGCAACGGTATCAGTAGTTGATAGCAGGCAAAATGTAACGCTTCTCGGTTCTACAGTGAAATATTTAACATTCACACAACCGAGAAGCGTTTGATGTCGCACTTAACATTTCATACAAAATAACTCTTTATGCAATTTTAGGGAAAGCTAAGTTTCGTTAAATCTATAAATCTTTATGATTTCATTAAAATTTTTATTTTCGGTCATAGCTACTTGCATCCAGGCATCACAACCAAATGACTTATTGTTTGAAGTTGAAAACATGACTGACAAGGATTTTTATGCAGAGAAATCATCTTTTCTGTATTACCTTTTTCTGCTCGATAGTAATGGTAACAATATACCGCCAGCTCGTCGCATAAACGAAGAAGGAGATAGCAGTATGATATTACTAAAAAAACAACAAAAAACAAGATTTACTATCTCTTTTAATTTTTTTGACCGCTTTTCACTAAATACCGCCGCTAAATACACGCTTTTATTAACTTATTACAATCCACAAAAAAGGTTGAAGGGCAAAAATTTGTTAACTGGAAAATACGAAATTTCGCCACTTGATTTAATAGTTTGCAATTGAGTAGTACTATATAGCAAACAGCCAAATACCACAAACCCACCGAAAACATTATTCGCGATGCGACAAGTGGCTTTTAAGCGACTCGTCTATTATCAAAAGTATTAAGGTACGCCATGACTTGACCAACAAAGTGGACTCAAAATACACGAATCTTTTTTCTAACTAATTTTTTAGCGAAAGGTAAGAATATTTCGAAACAGTTCTAAAAAACTATAAATTACTATTAATATGGACACAATATTTGCATCTGACAGATATTTTACGATGTTTGACATTGTAGTTGGTCATGGGTTATTGTTATTAAGGTCGGCAAAAAATGAACAATTGACACAAAATGTTGACATAATATTTTTTAGCACAACATATATTCAATCTTATACTATGTTAGAGGGAGTACGAATACGTAAAATAGCGAGCAATGATAGTATTGTAAACTATCCAACTGTTAAAAAAGAATTAGGTTACAATAACACTTATCTATTTGAGGTCGAAAGTAACAATGAAAAATACTACATTGTTGCTTCTTTCGTCAGGGTATTTGAAAATGAATTAGATTTTTTA
>JAEUUX010000095.1 GCA_016787295.1 Chitinophagales bacterium | reverse complement strand
GATGATAGGATGAATCGGGACTTTGCAATAAGAAATCTACATTATTATCTCCGCCACCGTTCATTTTACAATAAGCGTCAATAATGTTTTTTTTACAACATTGCCCTTCAAATTCCTGTCCTTCACCCAATACTGAAATATCCGAACCGTGTATTAGGTAAAATAATCCTTTTTTCTTTGGAACAAGTTGGTATTTCAAAGAATAGGTATTGTTTTCGTAGTTATATTCTCCAATTAATGCTTTACGTCCACTTGACGGATATTGAAACAAATAATAATCGTATTGATCGGGTATAATAATGTCAAACTCCGAAAAACTATCCAAAACATCTAAGGTATCTAATCTAGTAACTGCTGTTTGTGGAAAAAACTTAATGTTCTCGAGCAAAAACCATTCATTCATCTTTCTTTCATACACAAGGTCTTCGAAAACAGAACTAATACTGATCGTATCATCAATTTTAAAGGTATCCAAGGCAGGACTCAAAGTAACAGGCAATTCAAATTCATGAAAACCTGCAAATCGGCATTCTTTTTTAATGCAGGAAGAACAAAAGAATGTGAGTACTATAATAATGGAAAAAGGAAATAGAATTTTCATGGAAGTGATGTTTGAGGATTATTCAGTGACATAGAAAGCGTAGCCGCCGAAATTATGAAATTTCGTCTCTCTCCTTGGATAAATATATACCGCATAACTCGTATCAGGGCTTTGCAATAAGAAATCTACATTATTATCTCCGCCACCGTTCATTTTACAATAAGCATCAATGGTATTTTTTTTACAGCACTGTCCCTCAAATTCCTGTCCTTCGCCCAGCACCCAAATATCCGAACCATGTGTTAAGTAAAATAACCCTTTTTTCTTCGGTATGATTTTATAAGCTAAACTGTAGGTATTGTTGGCATAAAGGTATTCTCCAACAAGCGTTTGATTACCACTTGAATAGTTAAACAAACTGTAGTCATATATAGGTTCAATAAGAACGTCGACATAATCACTTAAGCGGTGAATTTCGCTAATGGTGTCTAATTTTCTTATTATCGTTTGTGGAAAAAAATTGATGTTTTCAAGTCTATACCACTGCCCGCTCGCTCTTTCATACACCACATCTTCAAAAATGGAACTAATGCTCATGGTGTCGCCAATTTTAAAGGTATCCAAGGCGGGACTTAGGGTAACAGGCAGTTCAAATTCAGGAAAACCTGCTAACCTGCATTCTTTTTTAATGCAGGAAGAACAAAAGAATGTGAGTACTATAATAATGGAAAAAGGAAATAGAATTTTCATGGAAGTGATGTTTGAGAGCTAGCAAAAAAATCAACCTTTCGCCACATTTTCCCGCTTCACCAAGCACAATATAACGAACACAAAGTGCTTAACGAGCGGTTTTGCGAAACTTGGCAGCAAATATAGGGAGAATTATTGGTATTTGCGATAATGTGAGGGAATTTTTGCCAACATGCTTGGATTTTCGCCTAATTAGTCCGGGTCTTGCCTTTTCTATGTAGGTTAGGGTTTTTAAACCTTACCCCCTACGTGCTTAACCTTTCGAGGATTTTAAACCCCCGAAAGGTTTTTTTAACGAATCAAGTCAAAGGTGCTTCGTTGCGGGTCAAAGGTGCTTCATTGCGGGTCGAAGGTGCTTCATTGCGGGTCGAAGGTGCTTCATTGCGGGTCGAAGGTGCTTCGTTGCGGGTCAAAGGTGCTTCATTGCGGGTCAAAGGTGCTTCATTGCGGGTCGAAGGTGCTTCATTGCGGGTCGAAGGTGCTTCATTGCGGGTCAAAGGTGCTTCGTTGCGGGTCAAAGGTGCTTCGTTGCGGGTCGAAGGTGCTTCGGAGCGGGTCGAAGGTGCTTCGTTGCGGGTCAAAGGTGCTTCGAAGCGGGTCAGAGGTGCTTCGTTGCGGGTCGAAGGTGCTTCGAAGCGGGTGTACACCCGCTTTTTTGCGAATCAAAAAAAGTTTCATTTTAAGCCATTTTTTTTCGTTGCGCCTTAAAAATATTTTTTTGTGGGTATACGTTTCTTTGTTTGGGGCAAAATATACAAGAAAATAGCTTTTACTTTCTCCGTAAAATAGCGTTTAAATCCTACTTTATGGAGAAAGTTTGTTGTCAAGGTATTTTTTCTTTTTTTAGATTTTGGAAGTGCGAAACCTCCGAAAGATTTTTTTAACGAAGCACATAAATAGTACAATAGCATAGCTCGGAAATACTATGTTCTATAATGATTTTTTTTAATCTTGTCCGCAAACGGTGCCTTAAGAACACCCTTATATCGAGCAAATAAAATGAAAAATATTTTGCCCATACATTGCCACAATTGAATAGAGTTGCCATTCAGAAACCTGCATATAGACCTTGTTTTTATCCTAAAAAAGCCTTTTTTTGAGGGTTTTTTATACTTTTTGGACAAAAAAAAGGAATATGCGCCAAAAAAAGAAAAAACGTGCCTATATTTGTCACTTGGTTAGTCAATATTCCCCAATTTGTACTTTGCTCAAAGACTTGCATAACAGTAACCCGCAATTTAAGCAATCTATTCTTTAACGTATTTCAACTATAAAAGTCTATGAAATTCTTTTCCAATCTTTTACTACTAGTAGGCTGTTGTTCCGTTTTAGTGTCGCAATATGTCAATGCACAATGTATCGAGACGGTGAATTGTCCGCCTGCATTGGTGCCTTGTAATGCTGGCGCTCAAACCATTACTGCCGCCACCAACCCACCCAGTCTTGCCAACTCCTTGCAATGGACAGGTAGCGGGGTTAGCGGTTCGGGACCATCAGTTACTTTCACACCCAACTGCGGCTTGTTGGGTGTCAAACAAATCACGCCTTACCTGCCCGCAGGTACTGCTATTCCCACGCAAAGCCGCAATATACCGGCATTTTCTGGTAATATACCCTATACTACCACTTTTTCTTTGGATAATATTTGCTATGGACCTGGTATTGTATACGAAGGACTTATTACAGGAAATGTTAGTGGTGCCAACGACGATGTGGTGAACATTTGTGTTAATTCACCCTCTTTGGATACTTGTCTGAACAATCTGCCCGTGTCAATTGTCAATGGACAATTGGCAAATGGCTTAGACATTGGTTTATTGCTCAACGGAGCGGGAGTGGATCCCAATGGAGCTTGGAGTATCACCTTTTCAGGAACAGCCAACTCTGTTAGCATCAATGCCATCAATTTGCAAATGACCTATCCCAACGGTTTGGCTGGCAACGTAACTGGCACTGCTTGTACTTTCAACGTCACAGCCGAATTGCCACCTTGCCCCACCTCAGTCAATATCACCACGCCCACACAAGTTTGTTCGGGCGGAAGTGTAGATTTTACCAACTCCAATCCCGGCAATATCCGCTTTATCATTACGAGCGATGCTGGTTTTAGCTACAACAATATCGGTTTTCCTGCCGATTATCCAACCAATACCACTTGCGCGCCGATTACTGTTACCTATAATATTACTGCGCAATGTACCAACAACAATAGCACATTGTTTACAGGTACGCGCACGGTTACGGTTTATCCTGATATCGACTTGTCGGCGGTCATTATTGACAATACTACTAATATCAACGACCCTAACTGTGCAGTGTTGGTAACGGCTCCCTGCCCCACCTTCACCATCAACGGACAAGGCGGCGGCTCGGCAAGTTTGCCCGTTTCGCCCGGCGACAATGGTACTGTGGCGAGTGTTGCTATTGGTAATGGTTTTTGTACCGAAAACATTAACGTTCCGCTCACTTGTATTGGTAGTTGTGTGCCACCCACTACTAGTGTCACTACCAACTGTCCCACCAGCAACAATTTTAGCATCGTGGTACAAGTGACCGACATGGGCGACCTTAGTTCGTTTGTCTTGCAACCCTCACAAGGCAATCCTCAAACCATCACGCAAATAGGTACCTATACTTTTGCAGGCAACGCCAATAATAGTGTGGTCAATATCAAAGTCTTGAGCATAGACAATCCTTCTTGCAATACTAATTTGGGCAATTTTACAGAGGCTTGTAAAAACTGTCCTTCCATCACCAACGTATTAGTGACCAACGGAGGTAGTATCTGTTCTGGTGCCAACATTGGCTTGAGTGCTACTGTACCCAACGCCACCGAAAACGTAGATTACCAAATACAATGGCAACTCAATGGCACGGATATACCCGGTGCCAATACCCGCCAATATGCTTATACGGCTTACGAAACGGGTTGTCAGCCACAAATCTATAACTTTACGGCACGCATCATTTGCCTCAACAATGGCAACCCACCGGCCTCCGATACCTATAACGTTAACCCCATTACCGTTTATCCTATTCCACAATATGGCACAGATTTCTTTGCTCCCGATGACTGTTCAGTAGTGCCTATTGCCAGCCCCGACTGTGCCAATTTCTTAACCATCACCACTAATCCTACGCCTCCGGGCATTGTAGCAGGACAGCAAATTATGGTTAATTATAGTGTGCGCGTGAATGGGGCACCCAGTAGTTGCTTTGCATCGGGACGTTTCCTTGCAGGCTGTCCAACAGAGACTTGTACCGAAGATGCAGGAGCTATGGAGCCAAGTTTTCAACAAGTTTGCTGGAACGAAGACTTTTTAGTGGTCAAATCAACACCGCCGCTCGGTTTAGGTTTTAGAAACTACATCAAAGTCATCGACGAAGCAGGCACGCAAGTAGCCACCTATGGTCCTTATCAAAGCACCGATGTAGTGCCACCTTTTGAGTTCACCAACGATAATAGTAGTACTTATCAAGCAGGACATACTTATTGCTTTACACCCACTTTGCTGTTCAACGGACGCGACCTCAATTCAGGACAAGCAGGTATTCAAACAGCTTATACCGTGACTGATTCGGGAAATCTACCGCCATTACCAGGAGCTTGTATCACAAGCCAAACCAGCCCCGATTGTACAAGCAATATAGAACCCTATATCTATAGTTTTACTGTTGAAGGTATTCCATATTGTCCTTCTGTTTCTTCCTACAATGTGACTTTTACATGGAACGACAACAATACCGTTTTTAATCCTATTGGTAACAATATCTTAATTGGAACATTGCCCGGTGTAGGTATTACGAGCGATTTTCCGGGAGCTTTATCTTCTATTAGTGATGATGGTACATATAGTATTGTCTATAATGGTAATCCCAATGGAAAAACTTTTAATTTCTTAGCCATTCAACCCAACCCATTAGCAGGTTGTAACTGGAACTGGAACCTCACTATCACCCTCAACGACCCTCCCACCTTCCCTGTTGTCTGTCCTTCGTGTAACGACGTAGGCGAATCGGCTTGTGTGCAGTTGCTGCCTTCCAATCCCGTTGGCACTATTGCCACACCTGCTCCTGTTTGTGTGGGTTCAACCGTAGATTTGCATGACTATAATCCTACGTCCTCACAATCTGGTACTTATGTTTGGTATGCCGCCGACCCTGCCACAGGAGCTGCTCCGCTTGCCAATCCGAGTGCAGTGGAAATCACCCAAACTTCGACTTTTTATGTCGAATATGAAACTAATGTGGGCGAATGTGCCACCACTCGAACAGTTACGTTCGCGGTCACACAACCGCCTACCTTAAATACCCCAACCGCCGCACCTATCTGCCCCGGTACCAGCGTCAACCTCACCCTCCTACAGCCGCAAATCACAACGGCTGCGGGTACTTTTACTTGGTATATTGGCGACCCCGAAAATGGTGGCGCACGCCTCAACACTGCCACTTCGGTCACCCCCATAGGGTCAGAAAAATACTATTGTGTGTTTACGAGCAACCAAACGGGCTGTAGCAATAGTGTGTATATCGTTTATACTTATCACCCTATCCCGCTCCTTTTGCCACAAGCACCCAGTATTTGTACAGGTACACAAGTGAATTTGCGCAACTTCGAAGCGGCAATAAATCCCAATCCCGGTACTTTTATTTGGACAAATAGCAGCGGCACGGTATTAAACCCCAATGCCAGCAACCAAATTTTGGTAACGCCAACCAATGGTGCTTTCTTTGATGTGGCATATACCGATGCAGTAACAGGCTGCTCCAACGAAGGACGTGCCGTAACATTTACGGTCAATGCCAATACGCCTTTGTCCGCACCTACTGTCAGCCCTGTTTGTAGCGGAACGGAAATCAGTTTGACCGCCCTACAACCCGCCATGACCAACGCCACAGGAGGTACTTTCACTTGGACAACAGGTGGAAATCCAGTGCCTAATCCTTCGGCTGTAGTGTTGAATGCTACCACTACTTTCAATGCTAGTTATACGAATGCCAGCGGCTGTGTGAGCAACCGCAACGTGACATATACTGTTAATCCAGGTCCGACGGTCTTAACACAAAACTTGAGCATTCCTGCCGTTTGTCCTGCAACAGCAGTCGACCTTACTGCCTATCAAACTCAAATTTCTACTAATAGCGATTTTGTTTGGTATGCAGGCGACCCCAACCTCAATCCGCCTTTGGAAATAGGTAGCCCTGCTCCCAATGCCGACCCCACTAACCAAGTATTAGCGGCAGGTACGACCAAAACCTATTATGCCATTTTGACCCGCAATGGTTGTAAAGATACTGTCCAAGCGGTGGCTACTTGGTACAATGTAGTGAGCGGCACACAAGCCACCTACAATTGTACTACCAACCGTTTAGAAGTCAATTTAAGCGCTATGATAGGTGGAACAGGAACAGGCTACACTTTAGTACAAAACGATACTTTGAATCAGAATAATGATGTTTTGGCAGAAAACGATACATGGACGATTATTGTCAGCGATTCGCAAGGCTGTTTGTCTGCTCCTTTAAGCGGAACAGTAGACTGTATTTCTTGTAACCCTGCTGTTGGAGTGCCTATTGTTCCTGCCAACCTCACTGTAGATTATCAAGATGACATACCTACTTCACCTGCTTCGCCCGGCTTTACTACGCCACCATCAGGCACACAACAAGGCACACCCGATTTTGCGTATGGCGTAACCAATGCAGACGGTATTGTTATTGGACTTTCTGATGATGGTGCATTTGAGTTTGTCGACGAAAATGGCATTAAAATGCCGCCCGGTGAATACTGTTTTACGCAATTAGTGTATGATAATTTCCAAATAGATGCCGCCGCAGATGGACTTATTGGCGCAGGTGATTACGATTTAGGATCTTTGCTCGGCATATTGCCCGATACCCTCCATATCGAAAATCTGTCAAGTTTGTTAGGCATTTTAGAAGGTTTGACGGGCATTGATTTTTGTATTGCTTATGGCACGCAACCCGAATGGTGCGTCAATTTGCAAATTGCTTGTACCACGCCACCCACACCAACCGTTGCAGACAATAGCATTGTATATTGTACAGATGCAGCTATTCCTACCCTTGCAGTAGCAGAACCTACTGACCCGCTCCATGTTATTCGTTGGTTTGATGCACCAATAGGTGGTAATCTGCTCTTTACAGGCAACAATTTTATGCCAAGCGCCGATGGTACTTATTGGGTAGAATTGGCATTGTTGAGTCAAGAGGAAACCTGCCATAGCGAGCGCATATCTATCGCTTTGAGTGGTATTAATCCGCCCAATCCTGCCTCCGTAATCAATAATGTCACTTTGAGCAATGGCCAAAATCCTGATTTTCCGACTACTGTAGATTTAGACAATTTGGTATCGGGCAATACCAGCGGTGTTTGGTCTGCTCCCAGCGATTTGGGCTATAATGCCACATCACATATCGTTAATGCCAACGGTCGCACACCCGGCACCTATACCGCTACCTATACTATCAATGCTCAAGACCCTTGTAGCGATATAAGTTATACGGTGGTTATCAATGTAGCGGGTGCTTGTCAGTCTCCCAACGCAACGGGTCCTGTTGGTGCTAACTATTGCATTAGCGAAGCCATTCCAGTTATTTCGGTAGATAATCCGGGCAGTGAATATATTGTCAATTGGTATGATTCGCAATTTGGTGGAGCTTTTGTTGGTACAGGTATTAGCTTTACACCACCAGCGCCCGGCACTTATTGGGCAGAAGTAGTGCGTGCCGACGACCCTGAATGTCGCAGTTTGGCACGTGTGGCAGCTACTGTAGAAGTAGAGATGCTTTCCGAAGCTCCCTATATCGAGGCATTGGAATTGTGCCTCAATTTCACCAATATGAATCCCGTTTTGTTCAGCGATTTAGTACCTGCCAACGCTACCGGTACTTGGACGTGTGTTACACCTTCAGCAGGTTGTAGTGGCACTTCCTTCAATCCTGATGTAGCGGGCGTTGGTAACTATACCATTCGCTATACAACAACAGGCGATGTTTGTGGCGCGAATAGTTGGGATATTCCTATTAGTGTCATAGCCAACTGTAGTACGGCTTGCAACGCGGTAGCGGGTGTTGGCATAGCACCTGCTGATACAGAAGTGTTCATCAACGACCCCAATCCTGCTAACAATATGTCTGCACCTTCGCCGGGCTATAGCACACCGCCCAGCAACGCAGCACAAGGCACACCCAATCACCTCTACATCATTACTGACCCCAATGGCATTATCATAGACGTGACTTTGGACGGCAGCTATAACTTTACTGGTATTGAGCCAACAGGTACGTATTGTTTTACTGGTTTTGCGTATGATGCAGGACAAGTTGACGAAGCCGCCGATGCTTTGTCAACCAACCCAATTACTGGCGGACAATTAGGTTCGCCTACAGATTTCCATACCTTAAAAGAATTATTATTGTTTGTCAAAAACGCCAATTTGGTCAATCCGTTTACCATTCCCGGTGTTATTGCTGTATTGCCTACCTTGCAAAACTTAACAGGTATTGCATTGTGTTATGGTGTCAATACCACACCTGATTGGTGTGTGGAAGTCAAGAGCAACGAGCCTTGTCCATCTATCCCTAACCCTTCAGGTGGCACTAATGTCACCTATTGTAATGACGGTGCTGCCATTCCAAGCATTAGTATCAATGACCCCGGAGCAGACTTTGTAGTGAATTGGTACAATGCGGCTACAGGTGGTGATTTGGTAGGCTCGGGTGTTCCTTTCACGCCTACTGCGGCGGGTGATTATTGGGCAGAAGTTGTTGCTGCTACCCGAACAGAATGCGTGAGCAATACGCGCAAAAAAATTACTTTAACTGCTGTACAAGCTCCCCTTGAAGCCACTGTAGAAAGCAATGGTGGCACGATTTTCAACGACTCTTCGGGAGGTAGTACCAGCGTCAATCTATCCGCTTTGGTGACTGGCAATACCAATGGCACTTGGACTGCACAGCCGGGCAACCCCTCGCCGGGTGGTTTGAGCGGTGGCAATTTCAATGCCAACGGTTTGGCGCCTGGTACCTATAACTTTACCTACAACATCAATGCTACTGCTCCTTGTGTAGCCTTGTCTTATAGCACTTCGGTGAATGTAACCCCAAATTGTTCAACAGCTACCCACGTTCCTGTAGCTACCAACGCCAACGTGAATTATTGCGCAAATGCGGCTATTCCTGCCATTAGCATACAAACACCTCCGACAGGTGATAATGTTAATTGGTTTGATTCCAACAACCAACAAGTAGGAACAGGTGTTAGTTTTGTGCCTACAGCGGCGGGTACTTATTGCGCCAAGTTGGTGAAAGCCGATGACCTGACTTGTGTAAGTATTGAACAAGCTTGTGTTACGCTAACGGCTATACAAGCTGCCTCTGCAACCGTACAAAATACCGCTACAGTTTATTTATCCGCAGGACAAAGCAATGGTACGGTCAATTTGTGTAGCTTAACAACAGCTACTACAGGTACATGGTCAGAAAATGGTGCGGGAAGTATTTCAGGTTGTAGCTTTACGGCTCCCGAAGGTGTTTATACTGTTCAATATACCGTTCCTTCACCCGCGCCTTGTGCGCCAACGGTCTATAATGTGACAGTCAATGTCGTTAATTGTGGTCCGATTGTCTGCCAAGCTAATGCAGGTGTTCCGATTGCTCCAAGTGATTTGGTGGTTTGTTTAAACCAAGACCCTATTTCTCCACCTTCGTCCGGCTTTAGCACACCTCCATCAGGCGCTTGTCAAGGCACACCCGACTATACGTTTATTGTCACCCAAAACAGCTATACCGATACCATTATGGGTATTAGCAACGCTGTGGGTGAATACGATTTTAGCAACTTAGCTGCTGGCACATACTGTTTCACAGGTTTGGCATTTAACGCTGTACAAGTTGATGCAGCCGCAGATAGTTTAATCACCAAAGGATTAGTAACCGATGGTTCGTTGGGTACGCCCGCCGATTTCCACACCTTAGCCCAATTGTTAAGTTTTGCACGTGGTTTCATAGAAAACAATTTGGGACAACCTTTTACTATTACTACTGTTAGAAACAATTTGCCACTTATTGGCACGGTGACAGGTGTACCTTTGTGTACAGGTTTTGCGAACGCTACATCTTGGTGTGTGACTACTGTTGAAGTTTGTAGTAGCCAATGCACGCCTCCTGCTGCACCTATCGCTGCCAATAGCAACATTACTATTTGTAGCAACAACAATTTCCCTGCCCTAAGCGTAACGAGCGAAAGTGGTACAGTGGTGAAATGGTATAGCACTCCCACAGGTGGCACGTCCATAGCTACAGGCAACAACTTCACACCGACAGCTTGCGGTACTTATTATGCCGAAGCAGAACGTATTACACCTGCCAACTGTTTGAGTGCTTCGCGCACGGCGGTCACACTAACTTGTGTCCCTGCTCCAACATCGGCTATTGTGTTAACTACAGCAAACACACAAGCAGCCGCTTGCGCAAGTCTGTCATTAAGTAGTCTTATCACAGCGGGTAATACCAACGGCACATGGACAAGCAGCGCGGGTGGTACTATCAATGGTAATACCTTCACGGCTGCCACTCCAAGCAACTATACTTTGACCTATACCATTACAGGCAACGCACCTTGTAGCAACTTGGTGTATACAGTAGCAGTAAATGTTACGCCTTGCGGTTGTGGCGCCACTGTTCCTACTAACCCACAAGGCGCAACAGTATGTGCAGGCAATACAGCTGCCATTAGCGTTGCAGCACCGGCAGCAGATTATGGTATTCATTGGTATGATACTGCTATTGGCGGAACTGTTCTTGCGACCGGTAATAGCTTTACGCCAACAACTTGCGGTACTTACTATGCTGAAATGTATGAATTGAGCAATGTAAGTTGTGTTAACACACGTGTAGCGGTAACGCTTACTTGTTCTGAACCTTTTGACATAACAGTCGCACCTATTACAACTACTGTAGCGGCAGGTAGCACTACAGGCACATTAGACTTGACAACGCTCGATTTGCCCGCAGGTACTTGGGCAGTTGGAGATTGTGGTGGCACTATTAGCAACAATATTTACACAGGCGGACTCGGAACTTGTACATTAAATTATACCATCGACCAACCTGCTCCATGCCAAGATAACACCATTGCGGTGAGTGTGACTTTTGTGGGTTGTGAAAATGTGGTATGTGATGCTGATGCAGGCGTACCAACGCCGCCTACAGATTTGTGTGTAGATGACAATAATACGGTTTCCTCTCCATCATTAGGTTTTGATGTAGCTCCGTCAGGTGCTTGTGAGGATACACCCGACTATATTTTCATTATCACCAATTCAAGTGCAGGCGACACTATTGTAGGTTTGTCTGACGATGGTGCATTTGATTTCAGCGATTTGGCGTATGGCGAATATTGTTTTACAGGTTTGGCATACAATGCAAGTCAAGTAGCACAAGCGGCGGTTAATTTGGGCTTAGATGGCACGACCTTAGCCGACTTATTGGGTGTGGCGCGCAACTTCTTAGGGCAGCCTTTGACCATCGCTTTGATTAAACAAAATCTACCTTTGATAGCAACCGTATCGGGTGTAAGTGTTTGTACAGGTTTTGGTGACTCTGCTGCATGGTGCATTGATTTTGTGCCAGCATGTGTAAGCGAATGTACGCCTCCTGCTGCTCCTATTGCTGTAAATGCTAGCAACACCATTTGTCAAGGTAGTGCGTTCCCTGCTTTGACAGTCAATAGCGAAGCTGGTACGATTATTAAATGGTACGATGCCGCAACAGGCGGTACAGTTCTTGCCACAGGCAACAGCTTTACCCCAACGGCTTGCGGTACTTACTACGCCGAAACATGGAGAGCCGTACCTGCCAACTGTTTTAGCGCTTCGCGCACAGCATTGAGCGTTACTTGTGTGGCAGCACCAAACCCCGCTACTGTATCAACCTCTGTCATAATCAGAACTGACCAATGTGATTCCTTGCCGCTTGGTAGCCTTATCACAGCGGGCAATACCAACGGCACTTGGACAAGCAGCGCGGGTGGTACTATCAATGGTAATACTTTCACGGCTGCCACTCCAAGCGACTATACATTGACTTATACCATTACAGGCAACGCACCTTGTAGCAATTTGGTGTATACCGTTGCTGTAACTGTAGTCACTTGTGAGTGTGGCGCAACTATTCCTACTAACCCACAAGGCGCAACAGTATGTGCAGGCAATACGGCTGCCATTAGCGTTGCAGCACCGGCAGCAGATTATGGTATTCATTGGTATGATACTGCCATTGGTGGAACAGTTATTGCGACCGGTAATAGCTTTACACCAACAACTTGCGGTACTTACTATGCTGAAATGTATGAATTAAGCAATCCCGCTTGCGTTAGCCCACGTGTGGCAGTGGCATTGAATTGTGTTGAGCCAATAGATGTCAATGTTTCGCCCATAACTGTTACCGTATTAGCAGGCAGCACTACAGGCACATTAGATTTGACAACACTTGATTTGCCCGCAGGCACTTGGACGGTCGGAGATTGTGGTGGCACTATTAGCAACAATATTTACACAGGTGGACTTGGAACTTGTTCATTGAATTATACCATCGACCAAACTGCTCCCTGCCAAGATAACACCATTGCGGTGAGCGTGACTTTTGTGGGTTGCGAAAACATAAGTTGTAATGGCAATGCAGGCGTACCAACACCGCCTACAGATTTGTGTGTAGATGACAACAATACGGTTTCTTCTCCTTCATTAGGTTTTGATGTAGCACCATCGGGTGCTTGTGATGATACTCCTGATTATATTTTCATCGTCACCAATGCAAGTGCAGGTGACACTATTGTGGGTTTATCTGCCGACGGTGCATTTGATTTCAGCGGCTTGGCGTATGGCGAATATTGTTTTACAGGTTTGGCATATAATGCAAGTCAAGTAGATGCAGCAGCCGATGCCTTGTTAGGTCCTGGTGATTACACCTTAGCCGACTTATTGGCAGTAGCTCGTAACTTCTTAGGGCAACCTTTAACCATCGCTTTGATTCAACAAAATCTACCTTTGATAGGAACGGTATCAGGTGTGAATCTTTGTACAGGTTTTGGCGATTCTGCTGCATGGTGCATTGATTTTGTAGATGCGTGTGTAAGCGAATGTATAGCTCCTGCTGCTCCCGTAGCAGTTGAGCCAACCCTAACTGTTTGTGCAGATGTGAATGAAGCCACTTTGAATGTCAATAGTGAAGCCAATACCAATGTAGTGTGGTATGACGCTCCGACGGGTGGCAACATAGTAGGCACAGGCAACAGTTTAACAGCCGCTTGTGGTGTTTATTATGCACAAGCCGAACGCATAGTGCCAAGCGGTTGCATAAGCGAAACCCGCACCATGCTCTCCATCGAATGTATTGCACCGATTGAACCAGCGGAGGTAGCCACTTCAGACCAAATCAGAAAAGCAAGTTGTCCCGATGATAACAGCCTTGATTTGTACAGTTTGATTTTGAGCGGTAACACATCAGGTACTTGGTCGTTGGACGGCACAACTATTGCTAACGGTATATTTAGCTCCGAAACAGAAGGCACTTTCCAATTATCTTATACCTTAACGCCCACAGACCCTTGTTTGGGTTATACCTATATTGTACCCATCACCGTAATAGATTGTCTTTGCGATGCTACCGCTCCTACCAATCCTCAAAACGCCACGGTTTGCGAAGGCAGTACGGCTGCCATTAGTGTAGATGTTGCCGCTGCGGGTTATCAAATAAATTGGTATGATGCTGCAACAGGTGGTAACTTATTAGGTACAGGCAATAGTTTCACGCCCGAAAGTTGTGGTACTTATTATGCACAAACCATCAAAATAGACGATGCCACTTGTGTTAGTAGTCGTGTTGCGGTGACCTTGAGTTGTGTAACACCTATCCCTGCAACTGCCACATCTGTTACTGAATACTTGTCTGCGGGTGCGACAACAGCCGATGTTGATTTGTGTGCCTTAAACTTACCTGCTGGCACTTGGTCGGTGGGCGATTGTGGCGGCAGCATTAGCAGCGATGGTTGTACCTACACAGGCGGCGAAGGTACTTGTATTTTGCTTTATACCGTTGACCAACCAACACCATGCGAAGACAACACCTTGAGCATTACGGTTAATATTGTAAGTTGTGGCACGGTTAGCTGTGCGCCAAATGCGGGCGTTCCAACACCTCCTGCTTCTTTGTGTGTAGATGTAGCCAATCCTATTTCTGCTCCGTCTTTGGGATTTGATGTAGCACCATCGGGACCTTGCGAAGGCACACCCGACTATGCTTTCATCTTAACCGATTCGGCTAATGGAGATTCTGTTGTTATGGTATCTACTACTACAGGTTCGTTTGATTTCAGCCAATTGCCTTTGGGTGAATATTGCGTGACTGGTTTGGCATATAGCGCAGCTCAAATTGATGCCGCTGCTGATGCCTTATTAGGACCAGGAGATTATACCTTAGCAGACTTATTAGATTTTGCTCGCGGTTCGGGTTTGGTTGTTCCGTTTGACATTCCTACCATTGAGGCACGTCTGCCATTAATAGCCACCATAACAGGAACTACCTTATGTTATGACTTTGGTGATGAAGCGGCTTGGTGTTTGACTTATCAAAACAGTTGTACCAATAGCACACCTACCATAGCAGACAACACCCTCGAATATACCGTAGATATGAATAGCGACCTAAGTGCCAACATTATCATCGACGCAGGCGCGACCGATGCCGAAGGCGACCCTATTACTTTAATAGACATTAGCGAAATAGACCCTGCACAAGGCACCATTACTTTTGATGCCGATGGTAATATCGTCTTTACGCCCGCAGATGGCTATACAGGTACGATTACGATAGACTTTACCCTTACCGACTCGGCGGGTAATGAGGTGACAGGCACAGTGACGATTAGTGTGGAAGACCCTGCTTGTGCAGGTTTAGCACCTATTAGCCTTAGCCAACTATTAACGGTTAGCACCACCGAAACTTATACCGTAACAGCAGCCATTGATGGCGGTTTGCCCGCAACGGACAACACCGAAGCCTATACAGTGACTTTGACCATTGTGCGAAACGATACCATATTTGACACTGTATCCTATACTTATCTACCTGATGTAGAGCAATTTAGCAGTGATGCCATTCCATATCTAACAGGTGATTTGCCTTTTAGCGTAATAGTGAGCGTGACAGACAACTCTAATTGTTCGGTAGCCATTGATACGCTACAAACTATTGTTGACCCTAATATTGGTATCAACAATGTTGTCAATGGAATTGGCTTTAGCGTGATGCCTATCCCCGCAACAGAGTGGTTACAACTCAATGTGAGCGGTGCGACAGGCGACGTGACGGTGCGAATGTATGATATGGCAGGCAAAATGGCAATGACACAAACGTTCAAAGCCGATGCCAACAACACGCATTATACTATTCCTATTGCCCACCTACCTGTTGGTGTGTATGCCCTAAGTGTGCAGAATGCTGCTACTATCTGGACTGCCAAAGTGGTGAAACAATAAACTAAACAAAACCTCACCCATCATCGCAAAAAAAAAGTCTCCCCCTTGAGAATGCTGTTCTTGAGGGGGAGATTGTTTTTGGGAAGAGAAGCAGTACTTTGATAACACCATTATCAAAGCGTTTTTTGTCATTATTGTCAAAACAAGCCAACATAATGTCAGCCCGTCGGGGGTTTTGCCTTTTTTGCTACAAACCTATCACCCTTTCAGGCGTTATTTAAATGTTTTTTTATCGTTGCCTTTTTCTGAAATACCACCTAATTGTCGTTATCAAAGTATTAATTGAAAGACTATTTAGCACCAACCAAAAGAAAATCTGGAAATTAGCCGAAATGGATGCCGACCACGTAGCAGCATGGTCAAAAGGCGGAGCCACAGATGCCAAGAACTGCCAAATGCTCTGCAAAACCCACAACCGAGCTAAAGGAAATAGATAAGCCAAATGCGCGCGCATTTCACTCGAATGAGCGCTCATTCCACCTGAATGAGCGCTCATTCCACCTGAATGAGCGCTCATTTCACCTGAATGAGCGCGCATTTCACTCGAATGAGCGCTCATTTCACTCGAATGAGCGCTCATTTCACCTGAATGAGCGCGCATTCCGTCTTGATTTCAAGCAATATGCGACAAAGCGACACATTAATTTGGGCGGCGATTGCCCAAATCGTTGCCATGTTTTTGTCCTCTATAGTCTTTCCGTTTAATCTTGTCGAATAGCGTTTTTGTATAGTATACGGCTTAAACCCTACCCTACAAAAAAACAAACACCAAACACTATTAAGTTGTATTTAGGAAAATCACAAAAAAACAGTCTCCCCCTCGAGAAAAACTTTCTCAATGGGGAGACTGTTTTTGGGGGAAAGCAATATGTTTACTGCCCCAAAATTGTACGGATAAGTTCTGTCATTTTTTGATTACTAAATTGTGTTCGGAACTCAATTTTTATTTTACCTGCAAAAAACTTTTCGGCGTGTTGGATTTTTAGTTTCTCCTCGTCGCGAAGTCCTTCGGAGCTATGCACGTCTTTTGTTTCGACAATAAAATGCAATTTTTGTTCGCCGTTCGGAAGTCTGATAATGTATGCAAAATCGGGAGAATAGCTTTTGCCCCCTGCCACAGGAATTTTGATGGAGTTTTTAGGAATCTTCGTAAAAACAATGACCTCTGCTATTTTCGTTTTGATGTTTGTTTTTTCCAAGTCTGAATCATACAACAAATCTTGGAACAAGTAGTTATCGGCAGTTTTTTCGTCCGAAAACAAAACACCAATGTCCGAAGCTATTATTTCGGTCAATGGATTACCTTTGCCGTCCGTAAATTTGGTGGGGTGCAGGCAGTTGCTCACTTTTTGATACTCGATGCTAAACTTTTCAAAAGCATTTTTCATCAAAAAGTGGTCAAAATTTTGTTTCAGCACGCGCACAGTGGCTTGGTTGAGGTGTGGATTAATGTCTGTTTGGGAATCTATAATTGCCTCATGCACGGTTTTGATGTTGATATGCAGACTCTTGGCAAGTGCCAACAAAAAGTCACTGTATTGCATAGTGGCAATGGTGCGTGACGAACGACCGTAGGCTATCGTTTCGGCTTCGCTGACAAAAGCCCGATTGTCTTCTATGCTCACGGTTGCGAGGCGTTCGTTGATGCGGTCTGTTAGTAAATGGGCTTTTTGTGTGTGCATAAAATCTGTAAAAAAGGCTTTGAATGCCGCCTCATGGTCAAACTTATATTCCAAAATAACTTTTTCGTTGAGTTTTTCCCACAGGCTTTTCAGTTCATCGTATTTGCCCACCCGAAAACTAATGCTTTTCTTGCGGTCTGTTGCTTTGCGAATTTTGTTTGAATTAACGCCCTCAAAAATAAGCGGATATTGTTGTTTAATCATCTCCAAACCGCCTTCTTTAAACTTGCCCGATCCTTTAATAATGCCTTGGTCTACCAATTCGTCGAGCAAATCATCGGCTTTGAGGTGGTATAGGGTGCAAATTTTTTCTTTCATCAAATCTGAAAGTCTTTCGGGTGTTGCCTCGATAGATACGGCTTTGGAATGGCTGTTAATTTCGTCGACAAGGCTATCGATGAAATCACTTTCGGTAAAGTCAACAAAATAATTGAGATAAAACTGTTCGTCTTTGACGCGGTTGCCATATTCATTGACCGGCAAACGCAAACCACGACCTACTTCTTGCAATTTAGAAATTTCGCTGCCACTGCTGCGCAATTTGCATATCTGAAAAACATTTGGGTTGTCCCAGCCTTCGCGCAGGGTCCATTTGGAGAAAATAAAACGGCGCGGGTTGTCCAAATCGAGCATGGCGCGCTTGTCGTGCAAAATTTCGTTGATTTCTTTTTCTATGGCTTCATCTTTTTCGGCATTATCTTTCGAAAAATAACCGCCATGTGTGGCAGAAATGTCTAACAAAGTTTTTTCAAGATACTTTTTGTATGCCTGCATAAGAGCATTAGGCGAGGTGGTATCTTGTGCCATTGTTTGCAAAAGCTTTTCTACTTCGGCTTTGATATAGGTCTCAAGGGTTTTGCGCAAATAGCCTTCTGGTGCGCCTTTTTGTTCTTTTTGGCGATAGGCTTCGATGTTGTCAATAAAAAACAAAGTGAGCGGTTTTATCCTTATGGGGCGCGTCAACAAATCTTTTTCGAGTGCAAAATGCTGTTGAACGGCTTTTTGAATCATTATCTCCTGCAAGGATTCGGCATACGAATAGGGGTTTAATGATTCTGTTTTCTTCAATTCCTTGCCATTCGATAGCAACACGCTATTTTTGTTAAGGTTTTCTATCAATAAACCCTCCATTGCCGCATGAATTTGGGCTAAACTATCTCCTTTGATAAGGTGGTAGTCTTTTTTGGTATTATTTTCTTTTAGTTCAAAAGTTGCTTCGTTGCCGTCCGATGACACAAAACGAACGATGGCGTTTTTGCCTGCCTCAAACTCCGTAATGTGTCCGATAACGCCTTTCACCAAATTTTTGTTAAACGCATCAACCGCCCGAAGCTGGTACACTAAATTGTGGTAGTCTTTGACTTTTGTTTTTTCTTTTTTTCCGGTCAGCTTGTTTTTTTGTTCTATTTCTTTGTCGGGAAAAGTGGCACCATACCGCAAAATAAATTGCGGCTGTATTTTCTGGATGTTTTCCCACGTCTTATTGCTTTGCGCAAACTTGTGTGGTTCGTCGATAATCATCAACGAACGGGTTGCAGCAAGTGCCTCAAACGGAACGGTGTAGGTGTCGTATAGTTTTTTGTCAAAACTTTTTTGCAGCGTTTCGGAGTTAATCATGCCTGCATTGATAATCAAAACCTGAATGGTGTTTTTTTCAACATTGCTCGCCTCCACAAAACTGCTGATGGCAGGCGGAATATAGCTTTTTTTGTTTTTTTTGTTCTTCGGACTTTCCACAATGTGCAAACGAATACTCTTGCCGTATTGTTCCTTATAATGTTCGCGGCTGCTATCCGATTTCAAAAAATCAATAGTTCCCGCTTTGATAGATAAAGTCGGGACAACCACCATAAACTTAAAAACGCCATATTGTTTGTTGAGTTCAAAAATGGTTTTGGTATAAGTATAGGTCTTTCCTGTGCCTGTTTCCATCATAATGTCAATGATGTTGCTATGGGGTTTTGCTGGCTCACCGATGTCAAAGTTTTGTTGTAGGGTTTGAATGTTTCTTTTATATGCCAAGTCTGTAGCAATGTCAAAAACAGGGTTTACTTTATTGGCATAGACCAAAGCCGTTGGCTGAACAAGACGTATGCCCTCAAACACACGAACAGTATTGTCTACGGCTTGTGTTTGGTGTTCAAGATTTTTTTCGAAGTTGAAACTAATCATTTTTCGTAGTTAATGGTTAATGGGGGTTTTGTTATTCCTTTTGCGGATTTGTGGGGGGTTATACAACGGATGTTTTTAAAATACAATTTTGTTGAAGGCGCAGGCTAAAGACCCGCCCACCCGCATTAATACCTTTTTATGAAAGTAACATCAATGCTTTTGTGGTTTCGGTAGGAATAATGCTGTAGGTTTTCGGACAGTTCGCGCAAATGTTTGCTTTCGAAGTGGTAGGCAAAAGCAATGATGGTGGTGGGGTTAAAATCGTGGTCGGCATCAATTTTTTCTATCAGCCCCACCAAATGCTCGGTCTTGAAACCTTTGTGCATCAAATAAAGTTTGTTGTTGGCATAATAAGCCGTATAGCTTTCTTCTTGGGGTTTTTGTTCCGAAACAAATGGCAAACGGACGGTCTGTAATTCTTGTGTGAGGGCAATGTTGTCGTTTGTTTTCCAGGTGGTGAGCAAGGCTTGGAGGTCTGTTTCTGTTAGTTTTCCGGGGTCAAACAAAGTTTGCGAAGCCTCAAAAGTCTCTGCCTCAAAGTCGTAGTCGTCCCAAATCGGCATGGTTTCATAGATTTTAAAACCGTTTTGTGTTTGCCGTTCGGTTTGGTTTTTTATTTGCTGCTCCAATGCGGCTATGGCTTTTTGTGTGTTGTCGGTATTGATTTCTGCTTGCAGTTGTTTGATTTGTTTGGCTACTTGTTCGTTTTTTTCGTCCAACTGCGCATTGATTTTTTGTGCCGCCCGCATCAAACGTTCTTTGGTAATGGCAAAGATGGTGGGTTCGGCTTTCAATGTTTTGGTCACAAAATCATAAGCCGCTTTGTTTTTCTTTTCTTCGATAGCTTCGGGCAGTTGTACCAAAATATATTGTCGTTGCCCGCCGTCTTCGGCATTCAACTGCATAACAGCATCGCCCGTCGTGCCGCTGCCTGCAAAGAAGTCTAGGATGAGGTCGGTGGGGGAGGTTATAGCTAAAATTAAAATTTTTATAAGATTTACAGGTTTGGGGTAATCAAATGTTTTTTCTAAATTGAACTTCTCTAAATCTTTTGACCCAGTTATAGTAGATAAATTAGTAAATGTATCTTTTAGTACTGTTTTGCGAAAATCCCTTCTCTTCGTAAAAATACTCCATTTGCCATTATTTTCTACAAAAGCCAAATCGGATTTGTCAGCCAAAATTTTATCTTTACTCCACCGCCAAGCGTAATATTTTGCGGTATAGTTACTTATTGTTTTAGGTGAAATTCGTACAAAATCTTTAGGAGTTTCTGAATTAAGTTCGCCAAATAGTATTGTAGTCGTTGCTGGATTATAAAAAATGTCAAATACCAAATTAGGTCTTGTTATTTCATTAAAAACGAAATTACCATTATTAAGTTCATGGGTAATAATGTACTCTCCTTTGTCATCTTCCTTAACATCGAAATTAAACCCTTTGTACGTACTCGGCATTAATTCTTTTGCCAAGTTAATGTCTATTTGAAATTCTTTAAGTTGGTGAGTATTCTTTGCGTAACTTAGCATATATTCTTTGGTTGTTGCTGCTCCAATTCCTTGTATCTGCCTTCCTGCTGGATTATTTATCCAAACAAACTCACTCACAAAATTCTCTTCACCAAATATTTCGTCCATCAAAAGGCGCAGTTGTGCCACTTCGTTGTCGTCGATGGACACAAATATTACGCCATCGTCTTTTAGCAATTGTTTAGCAATATAGAGTCGTGGGTACATAAAAGTAAGCCAAGCGCTGTGGCTATTACTGTTGCTTTGGGTGAATGCGAGGATTCGTTTGGCTTTTTCTTCGCTGATGCCTGCGGCTTGTTG
>JAEUUX010000075.1 GCA_016787295.1 Chitinophagales bacterium | reverse complement strand
ATGTGGCTAATCCGTGTTTGTTGCGCAGCTATGTCGGTGCTTGCGGCTTGGGTTGTTTGTTTGCCAATACCTCTTTTTTTGAATTCCTGCAACAAAAAAGAAGCCCCTTTATTAGGCAGTTCATTAAGCGTCTTAGCCAATAACTCTACACTTAGGGCATGGTAGCCTACTGCTTTGCACACGTCCAAAATGGACTGGTCATCATCAGGACGAGTATAGTAATGTTTAAACAAGCGCAGGGCTGTTTCTTTTTCCAATTCATTAACATAATGCGTCGGTATATCGCCAATGGCGTGGCGGACGGTCAGTAGAATGCGGCAGTTGTCAGGCAGTTCGTCGATGGTGGCTTGGTCTTGTTGGTGAGCATTGTCAATAATCCACAGCACATTATCGCCCAATTGTCTAAGGGCGCGAACGAGTATTGCCCACTTTTGGGTTTCGTCCTGCTCGCTGCGCAACACCTCTGCAATACCCAAGTCTTGGTGGAGTTGGATACTGTTGTATAATAGGTGGTTTCGCAAAGGATGTTTGTCGGTGTCGGCAACATTTTGTAGGTTTGTCCAAATTACGTGGTCGTACTGGTCACCAATTTGGTAGCGAAGTTGATTCGCAAGTGCAGTTTTTCCCATGCCACCTATGCCATTGAGCAACAAGACAACTTTGTTTGTGCGGAGTTGTTGGCTAATGGTTTCTATGTCTTGGGTTCTGCCGAAAAATATGGTGTTTGGTTGCCATGGGTCGCCTATGTGGTGGGGTGGTTTTGGGGATTGTGTTTTTTCGTTTAGCATCTATGCTTATTTTTTGGGGTGATGGAATGTTTATTTGTTGGCGAGGTTTTGGGAGATGTGGTTTTGTAATTCTAAGGCTTGTTGTAAATAGAGATGTTCAGGTGGTAGGGTTTGTTGGTATAGGGCAACTGATTGGTCTATGTATGTTTTGGCTTTTTGGAATTGGGATTGGTGGATATACAATATGCTGATGTTTTTCAGAATCAAAGCAAAATTTGGATGTTGTGTTGCTAATATTTGTTCCCATATAAGGCGCGATTGTTCATAATAGGCTAAGGCTGTATCATATTGGTTTAGTTCGCGATAAGCATTTGCTATATTCATATAGAGGGTAGCAAAACTAATTTTACTAGTAGGTTGTGCTTGTTCTAAGATAGTCCAACAACGTTCATAATAGGTCAAGGCGGTTTCGTATTGGGTTAAGTGGTGGTAGGCAAGTGCCATCTTCATGTAGAGTTTAGCTAAATAGACTTTGTAGGTAGATTGAATTGGCTCAAATATAGCACGACTTCGTTCATAGTAAGTTAAGGCGGTGTCATATTGTTTTAGGTCACTGTAGGCATCTGCCATATCTCCGTAGAGTTGTGCCAAATCGGGGTGTTGCGGGGACAGTATTTGTTCTTGTATCGCACGGCAATGTTCGTAATAAACTAAGGCTGTATCATATTGGTTCAGGCTGGCGTATGTAAGAGCTATCTCTGAATATAAGGCGGCTAAATCGGGGTGTTGGGCAGGTAAAACAGTTAATGCTATGGACAAAGCCGCTTGCCTTTGTTGTAAGGCTATTGCATAATACCCCATCTTGTCGTTTAAGTCAGCCAAACTATTATATATCAATACCAATTGCTCATCTTGCTGACTATGGTATTTGATGAGGGCGTTCAAAAAAGGTTTCCATATTTGTGCTTCTTTTGCGTTATCTTCATAATCTTGGATAGCTTGTTTGGTTATAGCACGAAATATATGCTTTTCTTGTTTGGGATTTTTGGGCAATTTTTGCCACAGCCATTCCTGCACTGCGGGCTGCATCTGCCAAAATTCGGTAGTTTTTTCTGCTGCTGTTAGTGATGTATGACGAAGCCAACCAAGGCGTGCCAATTCGTTCAGGCTATTTTGTAGGACATCTTGTTGTTTGGGGTCGTGTTTTTGTGCCAATAGCGCAATTAGTTGAAAAAGAATATCTTGGCAGGGCAGGTACATGAATGTTCGGAGCGCAGAAAGGGCGGGAATATTGTGGTATATGTTTCCCATTTGGAGAATAGCCTCAAAAATGTGGCTAATCCGTGTTTGTTGCGCAGCTATGTCGGTGCTTGCGGCTTGGGTTGTTTGTTTGCCAATACCTCTTTTTTTGAATTCCTGCAACAAAAAAGAAGCCCCTTTATTAGGCAGTTCATTAAGCGTCTTAGCCAACAATTCTACACTTAGGGCATGGTAGCCTACTGCCCCACACACATCTAAAATAATTTGGTCATCATCGGGGCGATGGTAGTAATATTTAAATAAACGAAGGGCTGCTACCATATCCAATTCATCAACGTAATGTGTGGATATATCGCCTATGGCGTGGCGCGAAGTCAGCAAAATATGGCAGTTATCAGGCAGGGCTTTGATGGTGCTTTGGTCTTGTTGGTGAGCATTGTCAATAATCCACAGCACATTACTGCCCAATTGTTTAAGGGCGCGAACGATTATTGCCCACTTCTGGGTTTCGTCCTGCTCGCTGCGCAACACATCTCCAATACCCAAGTCTTGGTGGAGTTGGATACTGTTGTAGAGCAGGTGGTTTCGCAAAGGCTGTTCGTCGGTGTCGGCGGCATTCTGTAGGTTTGTCCAAATAACGTGGTCATATTGGTCACCAATTTGGTAGCGAAGTTGGTTAGCAAGTGCCGTTTTCCCCATACCTCCTATGCCATTGAGCAACAAGAGTGCCTTGCTTGTGCGGAGCTGCTCCGTAATGGTTTCCATGTCTTGGGTTCTGCCGAAAAATATGGTGTTCGGTTGCCATTGGTCGCCTATGTGGTGGGGTGGTTTTGGGGATTGTGATTGTTGGAGTATTTGCTGCGCAAGAGTTGCCAATACTTGCGGGTCGCTCAATGCCAAAGAAATGTTTATAGGGCTATTGTGTATGCCCTGAAATATGGCACTTCCATTTCCGTCTATAATGGCGGAATTTTGTATTTTAGTGATTTGTGTTTCGGTAGCCCCCAATTTGTTTAGGGTTGCTTTCAGTACAGATAATAGCTCGGTTAGGGTGTTTTCGTTTAGCATAGCTGCTTATTTTTGGGGGTGATGGAATGTTTATTTGTTGGGGAGAATTTGGTGGATAATGCTTTGTATATTTAAAGCCTTTTGCAAATGAGGGTGTTGTAGTGGTAAGATTTGTTGGTATATGGCAACTGCTTTGTCTATGTATGTTTTGGCTTTGAGGAATTGGGATTGATGAGCATAAAGTAATGCTATATTTGCGTAAAGCATAGCCAAATCGGGATGTTGAGCAGGTAGTATTTGTTCCCATATAGCTCGGCAGCGTCCGTAATAGGTTAAGGCTGTGTCGTATTGGGTTAGCCTATTGTAGGTATTTGCCATGTTCATGTATAGGCTTGCCAAATCGGGATGTTGGGCGGGTAGTATTTGTTCCCATATAGCTCGGCAGCGTTCGTAATAGGTTAAGGCGGTGTCGTATTGGTTTAGGCTGTCATAGGTAGTTGCCATGTTCATGTAGAGGGTAGCCAAATTGGGGTGTTGGGCGGGTAGTATTTGTTCGCGTATAGCTCGGCAGCGTTCGTAATAGGCTAAGGCTGTGTCGTATTGGCTTAGGCTGTCGTAGGTATTTGCCATATTCATGTAGAGCCTTGCCAAATCGGGGTGTTGGGCGGGTAGTATTTGTTCAAATATAACACGGCAGCGTTCGTAATAGGTTAAGGCGGTGTCGTATTGGGTTAAACCTTGATAGGTAACTGCCATATTCAGGTAGAGACTTGCCAAATCGGGGTGTTGGGCGGGTAGTATTTGTTCGCGTATAGCACGACAGCGTTCGTAATAGGTTAAGGCGGTGTCGTATTGGGTTAGGCTACGGTAGGTAACTGCCATGTTCATGTAGAGGGTAGCCAAATCGGGGTGTTGGGTGGGTAGTATTTGTTCAAATATAACACAGCAGCGTTCGTAATAGGCTAAGGCGGTGTCGTATTGGCTTAGGCTGTCGTAGGTATTTGCCATGTTGTTGTATAGGCTTGCCAAATCGGGGTGTTGAGTAGGCAGTATTTGTTCCCATATAACACGGCAGCGTTCGTAATAGGCTAAAGCTGTGTCGTATTGCGTTAAACCTAAATAGGTATTTGCCATGTTCATATAGAGACCTGCCAAATCAGGGTGTTGGGCGGGTAGTATTTGTTCAAATATAGCTCGGCAACGTTCGTAATAGGCTAAAGCTGTGTCGTATTGAGTTAAACTTTGATAGAGAGCAGCCATGTTCATGTATAGTCCTGCCAAATCGGGATGCTGGGCGGGTAGTATTTGTTCGCGTATAGCATGGCAGTGTTTGTAATATTTTAAAGCTGTTTCGTATTGGGTTAGGCGTTGATAGGTAGTTGCCATGTTCATGTAGAGGCTTGCCAAATCGGGGTGTTGGGCGGGTAGAATAATTTTTGCCAAAGACAAAGTCATTTGCCTTTGCTCCAAAGCTATTGTGTAATGTCCCATAGTTTCGTTTAATGCCGATAGACTATTGTATACCCACACCAATTCCATATTTTTATGGCTATGGCGTCTAATAAGGGTATTCAAAAAAGGTCGCCATACTTGTGCTTCTATGGGATGGTGTTCATAATGTTGGTTAGATAAGCCTGTTATAGTATCGAATATGTATTTCTCTTGTTTGGGGTCTTTGGGTAGTTTTTTCCATAGCACCTCCTGCACTATGGGGTGCATTTGCCAAGTGTCGGGCGTGTTTTGTTCGTTGGTTTGGGGGGTATGGCGGAGCCAGCCCAAGAGCCTGAGTTTGTGTAGGGTATTTTGTAAGTATCGCTGTTGCTCTTCTGTTTTTTTTTGTGCTAAAATGGCAATTAATGGCAACCGAATGCCTTGGTAGGGCAGGTAGGTGAATAGTTGGAGCATAGACAAACAGGGTTGACTATACTGTAGGTTTCCTATGTCAAAGGCGGCATCTAATATACGGCTAATCAGTACTTCTTGGGTGTGGTAGTCGGTTGCTACCCGAATGTTTAGGTGTTCGTCAATGCCTTTGGTGGATAGTTGTTGTCGTAGCCATGCCACATCTTTGCCCGCTGTGTTTTGCAGGGTCTTGGCGAGGAGTTCTATGCTTAGGGCGTGGCGGGCTATGCCGCGGCACAGTTCGCTTATGTGGTCGGCATTGTCGGGTCGGGTGTAGTATTTCTTAAAT
>JAEUUX010000008.1 GCA_016787295.1 Chitinophagales bacterium | reverse complement strand
ACCAACGATTCATTACTATGAAGCAACCATTCATTACTATGAACCAACGATTCATTACTATGAAGCAACCATTCATTACTATGAACCAACGATTCATTACTATGAACCAACGATTCATTACTATGAACCAACGATTCATTACTATGAACCAACGATTCATTACTATGAACTAACGATTCATTACTATGAACCAACGATTCATTACTATGAACCAACGATTCATTACTATGAAGTAACGGGAGGTAATATAACAAAACCCCAAACTTCAACCGAATGCAATCAATAATCAAAAGAGATAATTTTTAAATTCTCTCTCAAACAGCACATTTTTAGGTATTAGTCCATGTTTTCTCAAAAAAAACGTACCTTTGTACCGCAATTAAGCAAGCGTTGCTTTATTCGTTGCGTTTCTATCTGATGTTTTAGCTATCTGCAAACAAGGCTTCATTATGGAAACCAATAGTGTTGCTCGAAAAAAAAGTAGGTGATGCCGAGCAACACCTACACAGCATAGATCCTAATAATAGGTCTTGCTTGGGTGCAAGGGTACGTACTTTTATCCAAATTTGTATCTCTTGTTGCCTCTTTTTTTAAAAAAAAATCATTTTTTTCTTTTTTTTTCAATATGCTTCCAAATATCCGCCATTTGATAGGGCTGTTTTGTTGTTTTTGTTGCCTACAATATGCTTGTCAGATGAGTAGCAACACCATCGTCAACGGAGCTACTGCGCCTGACATTGCTCTGCCCAACCGCAATCAGCAAATCCAAACCTTATCACAATCACACAACGAAAAGTTAGTTTTAGTCGAGTTTTGGGCATCGTGGTGTGCGCCTTGCCGCGAAGAACATACCGCTTTGACCGACATTTACAATACCTACAAAGACACCGAATTTACCGATGCCAAAGGCTTTAGTGTCTATAGTGTTTCGTTGGACAAAGATGCGCAGGCGTGGAAAAACGCCATTGAGCAAGACCAACTGCCTTGGGATAATCATGTGATAGATGTAGCGGCTTTTAAGTCGGTCTATACCGATAAATATGGCTTTCGCTCTATACCTACCACTTTTTTGTTGGACAAAAATGGCACTATCATTGGTATTAATCTCACACCCAACTATTTGGTTTATGAACTCAACCGACGCAAAAAATCGTAGTTTTTGCCCTATTTTGTGTTGTATCCTCTTATTTTTGCTCCCAACATTATGATGATATTATCCGCCCTAAGTTTGGGGCAAAGCAATCCTTTTCGTCAAGCCTCCATTATTGGGTTAATAGGTGTTTTGGTTTTGGTGTCGGCTACTTATTGGAGTAGCGACCCTGCAAAACCATGGTTTTTGGCGGGTGTTTTTTTGGGTTTTTATACATGGCTCAATGCGGTGGTGGGTTTTTTCAAGCGCCATAGTTGGTTGCGCTATGTGGGGCAGTCATTGGTGGGTTTTGCGCTTTTGGCAGGCTGTCTCTATGGGGCTGCTTATTGGAGTGCTGCTACGCCTTTGCGAAAAGTACCACAGTATTTTACCGTTTTTATGGCAACGGTGGTGTTTGAAATTTTGGCACAATTTGTGGTGGGCATTATGCGGGGCATTGCACAATGGGCAGGCACTGAGCATTTTATGGACTAACATACCAGCAACAGTTGCCGTTTTGTCTATTTTGGTGGTCTAAATTACTGTTTTTGTTGTTTGAGGTTTTGGGTTAACTTGTTCGAGTGGCGAAGCGCGTTAGGGATGTGGCGGGTGGCGTTAGCCAGTGCGGAGAGCAACGCAGCACCGAAGCAAAGCGAAGCCCAGAACAGCCCGACCGCCAGGGAACGCCCAAAAAATTTAATGCAATAGTATTGGACTCTTTAGCCAAAATGGAATGATACCATGTTTCTGAACCTATTTTGCGGCTGGAAAAACAGTTTATACTGAATTGAAAATACTTTTCGGATTTGATAATGAACGATGTTACGTACTCGACTCAAAATGCAACATCAATTAACAGCAATTTGCCATTCCTCCAAATGCTGCTTCCGTAAGCGACAAATGGTGATTTTTCTTTTTTGCTCACCCAAAAAAGAAACAAAAAAAGGTGTTCTTTTTCGAGTGGATTCGTCCGGCGTGCTGTGGTCTTTGCTTAATTTTGTGGTAGCAAGAAAAATCGCAGGCATTTTGTCTATTTTATCGTATTAGCTACCACAAAATGTAGGCAATCGTTGAGGCAATTTATCATTCTTTGTCTGTTTAACCGTCACTTTCATGCCTCAACGACCGACTACAGCACTATTTCGTGTGACGAAAATAGTGTAAGCAGATGTGCGTTTTTTGTGACCGCAATTATTTGTCTCAAACACTGTCAACATTTTACAAAATCCGAAGACTGTATTCAATTTAGTATAATACATCATAATTCCATGCAATAGTGTTTTTTATGGATAGAATAATTCAAAAAAAAGTGAAAATTACTTTTAAAAAATTCGACAGAAAAGCACTTTATTAGATAAACCACAAAAAAAGGCTCATAGTAGCGAACTTTCGCTATTTTAGTGGAGGTTTTGGTGGAAGTATAGCATTTTTTGCGCCAAAAGTACGTACCTTTGCCTGTCCAAATTGCTTCATTAAGCACTTGCTTACTGAATAACGAAAACAAAGCTCAAACAAAACTTGGTGCTACAAAAAGCATTAAGGCTATGTGGGAGTGTGTTGTTCTCACAAAATTATCTTTAGCTAATTTTTTTTAACATGTCAATCCAACAAATATCCGACATTAGTTTTTATCAAAGCGTGGAGCGATATTTTGACCATGCTGCACAAATTGTGCAAGAAAAAAACAAAACTACCTTATCTCCCGGTCTGTTGCAACAAATTAAGGTGTGTAATAGTGTGTATAAGATGCACTTTCCCGTAAAAATAGACGGACAAGTGCAGGTTATCGAAGCCTATCGCGTACAGCATAGTCACCACAAAACGCCTTGCAAAGGTGGTATCCGCTATAGTGAAGCCGTTGACCAAGACGAGGTAATGGCATTGGCGGCATTGATGACCTACAAATGTGCCATTATGGACGTGCCATTTGGTGGTGCCAAAGGTGGTATCAAAATTTCGCCCCGCAAGTTCACGCCCGAATCATTGGAGCGCATTACGCGTCGCTATGCTACGGAGTTGATTAAGAAAAACTTTATTGGTCCTGCTATCGATGTGCCTGCACCTGACTATGGCACAGGCTCGCGCGAAATGGCTTGGATTTTGGATACCTACGTCACTTTTAATCCCGATAATATCGATGCATATGGTTGTGTGACCGGAAAACCTGTGACTCAAGGTGGTGTGCGCGGACGCACAGAAGCGACTGGTTTGGGTGTGTATTATGGCACACGTGAGTTTTGCTCCGATGAAAAAGACATGGCGGCTCTTGGCTTGTCGCGCGGTATCGATGGCAAAACGGTGGTGGTGCAAGGTTTGGGTAATGTGGGCTACCACTCTGCCAAATATTTCCAACAAGCAGGCGCTCGCCTTATTGCTTTGGCAGAATACGAAGGGGCTATCTATGACCCGACCGAAAAAGGTTTTGATGTTGATGATGTGATGCGTCACCGCAAAGAAACAGGGTCTATCCTGAACTATCCTGGTGCCAAAAACATTGAAAAAAGTGCCGATGCCTTGGAATTGCCTTGCGATATTTTGATTCCTGCTGCCCTTGAGCGGGTGATTCACAGTGGTAATGCCAGCCGCATTCAAGCCAAAATCATTGCCGAAGCTGCCAACGGTCCCATCACGCCCGAAGCCGATGATGTGTTGCTCAAAAAAGGTATTGTCATTATTCCCGACGTATATTTGAACGCGGGCGGTGTTACGGTGTCTTATTTTGAGTGGATTAAGAACTTGTCGCACATTCGTTTTGGACGTATGGACAAACGCTACCACGAATACTCTAACCGCAACTTGGTGAATGCCGTTGAGTCATTGACAGGCAAGGCACTTAGCACGGGCGAGGTTACGCAGTTGGTACGCGGTGCGGAGGAGTCGGATATTGTGTATTCGGGTTTGGAGGAGTCGATGATTGGTGCTTTTGCGGGTGTTCGTGATGCCTGGAAACGCTATGACTCTTGCCACGATTTGCGGACGGCTGCTTTTGTGGTGGCTATCGAAAAGGTGGCGAACGCTTACTTGGAATTAGGTATTTTTCCGTGATTTTTGGGTCATTATTGTGTTATTGACCTTTACTATAATATGGGCATTATCCAAATTGTTTGGGTGATGCCCTTTTGTTGTAAACAAACGTATTGGAAAATCTAGTTATATTTGAGTAGTGGTGAAAAAAAATTAATAAAAGTGAAATTTTTTTTGCCCAAAAACTTGACGTTATTGAAAAAAAGTTTGTAACTTTGTGGCGGGGTTTGACACTTTTGCTTTTTACTCGTTCTGTTTTTGCTTTGTGTATGATCAATATGGGTATGGGTGTCAGTAATTTTGGTTGTTCAAAAGGTGAAGAGTCGTTTGGATAAGCTGAAATAAACCTTTTTTTAAACAAAAGCGGGCTTTAGTTCGTGTAATAAATAGTTCTCAACAACTAAAAAGAAAATAAAAAATAAATTATAACAAAATGGGCTTCACAAAGGCATTATACTACCCGACCATTGACATTCCAGAAGAAGGCTGGCTTAAATCAGCAGCCTTGTACTGGGATGAAATTCAAACAATCGTACCGTCATCACTTCAAAATCCGTACAATAATAGAACGTCCCAAGCATTGGCAGAAAGTGGGATACTGCAACCGTTTTCAGTAAACCCAGATATGCGACTTGTTGAAGAACTAACTGAAACGGTAGTTAAATACATAAGTGAGGCATCCAATTTTTTGATTTCACCGAACGCAGATGAAAATCAAACAAGAATACATACTCAAAAACTTCCCAGAGAATTTAGGATGCATCCTGAAAAATTGCCGTATGAAATTAGGCACTTAATTGAGCGAAACATTGACGAAGACGGCTGGTTTCATGGGAGCAGAGAGTTTGGAGCGTTTTATATGAGCCTACTCGCAAATAAAGTTTGTGAAAATCATGGCTTGGCTCTACTTACAGACAACCCCGTTGCGGCTAATTTAACCGAGCAGGCAAGACTTGACAATAAAGTAGACATGAGCGATGATTATAGATTTCATCACTACCGAAGACATGAAAGAACGACACTTCATTTTGCGGAAGGCATTTTAACCAATATGGTCGTTAAAGGGATAAAAATCGCTCCAACCAATTCTATCGAAAAAATAATAAACTTTAAAAATGACCATAGAGATGAACTTGGTCTTTTTAAATCTAACATTACTAAATTGGTGAAAGATATAAACAAGGAAACTTCATTGGAGGCGGTTCAACAGCAAGTGAGTGATATTTACAACAATGAGTTTCTGCCATCAGTCCACAATTTGGAAAAAGCCTTAACAAGCTCTCAAATCAAGTGGTTCGCAGAAACCTTTTTGAAAGTTTCCTTGATTTCAGCAGGAGCCACAACTTTTTTGCCAGCCATGCTTGGATTGACTGTTCCACAAGCATTAATTGCAGGTGCAGGGATTTCAGTTTTTGCATCGAAAGCCATGTTTAATCAGGATAAGTCAGAAAAAATACGGAACAACCCATTTTCTTATGTGCTGTCAGTTCAAAAGGAACTGAATAGAGAGCCAATTTTAAGAAACGTGGTGCTGTAAAAGAAATAAAATGATGAGAACAAAGCATGGTCGCCTATGCTGCCCAAACCCAACCCGCAAAGCCAACGCAGGGCAGCACAGCATCCATGCAGCCGTTCTCAACAATTAAAACAAGAAAAAATAGACCATATCATGGAAGGGTTGAAATACATTGGACGACAAATAAATCTAAAAACAATAAGGAATTTTATTTTAGATGAAGGCATTAGCGAAGCCGACATAATATTTTTGAACCCTAAAAACTTCGATGATGTACTCTTAGAATACAGAGAAGTTTATAGAGAGGGCGTTATCATGCCTTTCTATTTATTAGGAATATTGATAACAGAAGGAAAACATGATGAAATTCCAGTTGGCAGAGTCCTTCTGAAAAAAGGAATAAATAACAGTAGCAGAGATAATTCAGAAAATGACAATGAATATTACAATGGAGAGGAGATATTTCGATGTGGTTACTGTGGGAATGTAGTAGATTTTGATGGCTCTGAGTTGGAACCCTATGAGCGAAATAGAAAAATAAAAATTTTAGAAAAATTCGGAAGCGAGGTGATTGTTCACCCTCGACATGGGCGGTGTTGCAGGGAACAGTGGAATAAATAAATATTGGGAACAAAGTATGGTCGCACATAGGAGCAAAAACCCAATCCACAAAACCAACGTTCATCTCCACGTCGTCCATGCGCCCAATAGACGAAATAAACATCAAGCACGCCTAAACCTGCACAAATTCTCCAAAAACCAAAACTCCACGCCAAATTTTGCGAAATATTGCAAGATTTGGCGTAACTTTGCGCACCAAAAACCAACATTTATGCAGCCAGAAGTATTAACCATCGCCGAAATAAAAGCGCAATATCCCGATCAGTGGGTGTTGGTGGGGGATTCTGAACTTACAGACCCTAGTATATTGGGATCTATTGTAAGTAAATTGGTAAGTGGTGTCGTACTATTGGCAAGCAAAGACAAACGCGAGATAGGTTATAGGGCAAAAGATGTAAAATCGGGCTATGATAGTATTACTTGTATTTACACGGGAGAAATCCCTAAAAACCGCAAGTGGCTATTATGAGAAAGCAAGAGTTTAGTCGTAAAACCGAAGATAGCCTATCGCTCTTGCGTTAGACACAGGGGCGAGCCATACTGTAGACCTTACCCCTCTATTTATGTCGGGGTATGGATTGAATGATGCCCTACGAACCGAAAAAATAGAAACAGCAAGCGGCATTATTGATGCCTATATTTTCAACGTAAAGTCCCTTTACGGCACTCGGTACCACTAAAACGGACTTCCTTGTGTGGCGCTTACGATTTTTTTGCATATCACTATCTAACCGATTTTGATGGTGTTATTGGTTTAGATTTCTTTAACGATTTGAAATTTTGCGTTAATCTAAAATTGGGAATCGTGACAACCGAAAAAATAAAATAAAATCGCCCAACAAGGCACACATGACAAGGCTACGCCCTGCGTGTATGCTAAACGTTGGCAGTAATGCTAAACGACCCTAACCGACAGGCATGTAAAATGATTTTCACTACTTCTTACCAATAACATTTTTGCGGTGTTCCAAACCCCATTCCAACGTAACATCAATTACTTTTTGAAATGTTTTACCCGAATGTGTTAGCTCATATTCTATAGTAACAGGAACAGTATCGTACACCTTTCGTGTTACAAGACCATTTGCTTCCAAATCACGTAATTCTTTTGATAACATTCGGGGATTTATTTTTGGAATTTCTTTTTCCATTTCGCTATATCGCTTTTTCCCGAAATACAATGAAGCTAAAATTGGAATTTTCCATTTGCCTGTAATAACATTGATCGTATCGTTTATAGCTAAAACATAACTAGTCGGACATTCTTTTAAGTTATTCAAATCTTTTACTTTGCTCATATCCTATCATTTTTATTATCACTATATAAAAGTATACAAGTTATTTTTTTAAAGCAGATGTAGTTACTTTTGTACAAGTATAAATTAATCAATTAAAATTATGGAAAATCAAAATTCAAAAGTGTTGAACATTAGCTTGTGGGTAGCACAAGTACTTTTATCGGCAATGTTTCTTATGGCCGGAGTAATGAAATCAACACAACCAATAGAACAGTTGGCAACTTCGTTACCTTGGGTTACACAAGTGCCAACTGGCTTAGTAAGGTTTATTGGTATTAGCGAGTTGCTAGGTGCAATCGGTTTAATACTTCCTTCTATTTTACGCATAAAACCTAAACTTACAGTTTATGCAGCTATCGGAATATTTACAATAATGCTTTTTGCATTGATATTTCATAGCTCAAAAGGAGAATTTTCGGTAATCGGAATGAACATCATTCTTGGATTAATTGCAATTTTTATTGCTTGGGGACGAAGTAAAAAAGTACCAATTCAACCAAAAAATTAACTTTTATGGATAGGAAAAATTTTCTTAAAAAATCAATTTTAATATTTGCAACTATGAATACATTAAGTAGTTTAAAAGCATTTACAGATACGCTTCCAATCCAAGGGAAGCGTATGCCTGTATTGTTTACTTCGCATGGTAACCCAATGGATATTCCGCTTTCAAGAGAGGAACGGGCATTTTGGAATACACTGTTTGAATTGGGAAAAGATTTGCAAAAAAACTATGACGTTAAAGCGGCATTGATTGTTTCTGCACATTGGTGTACAAAAGGAACTTTTGTAAATATATCACCCGAACAAACACAGATTTATGATTATTACGGCTTTCCTGAAAATTATTACAAGGTATATTACCACGCCAAAGGTTCGCCTGAAATCGCAAATGAAGTTAAAAAAGTCGTGCCATCTGTTAGCGAAACAACAGATTGGGGTTTAGACCACGGAGCTTGGCCCATGCTGATGCACTTGTTCCCCAATGCTGAGGTTCCTGTTTTCCAGATGAGTATTGACTATTATGCAAAGCCCGAATATCATTACGAATTGGGAAAACAACTAAAATCTCTGCGAGAAAAAGGGGTGTTAATTATCGGTAGTGGTTCGCTCATTCATAATTTGCAACTTGCAGGTCAGAAAATACGAACCAACGATATGACACCCTACGGTTGGGAAGCAGAATATGACGTTTGGATAAAGAAACAAATTGACGAACGAAATTTTACCAACATCATCAATTACGAAAAAAGTCACATGTTGGGCAAGCTTGCAGCTCCAACACCCGACCATTTTGTACCTGTTCTGTATAGTTTGGGACTGTCTGACAATAAGGACGATATTCGTTATTTTTACGAAGCAGCTCCAACAATTCCTGCTTTCAGCGAACGAAGTTTTATTATAAGTTAATTCTTTGCAGAAACAAAACGATATATAATTAAATCAAACTTAAATTTACAAATAAAAAATCATGTCAAATAAAAAAGTACATATGGTAGAAAGCATTATAATTAAAGCATCTGCCGAAAATATTTTTGAATACGTGTCCAACAGCAACAACGACCCGAAATGGAGAACAGAAGTTGACCGAATGGATGTGCAAGGAGAAATTAAAGTTGGAACGTTGATAGTAGAGTATTCTAGCTTTTACAAATTTCTGCACACAATTACACCTGCGGAAATTAAGGAGTTTGATAAGCCAAATAAAATTATTCTTGAAACACCTGAAAACCATCCTACATGGTTGCAAGTCATTAGAACAATCAAGAAAATAGGTAATGAAGAGTGTACTTTTACTTATGAAGTGGCATTTTCAATTGACTTTATGAAACAAATTATGCCATTCACACCACCAGCTGCACTCATTGTAATGTGGTACCGTCCAAGAATCAAAAAATATTTAAGAAATTTGAAAGGCCTATTGGAGCAATCTAAAGGACAAAAATAGACCCAGGGTCTTCACACTTTATTTTGTTTGTGCTTGCAGTATTTGTGGCTTGGAGCAGACCTAAAGCACCTATTCAACCAAAATAAAATGATTTAACAAACTTTCATTAATTTTAAGCCATTGTTGTGATAATTTAATCACAACACAATGGCTTTTATAGTTTAGCACAATGGCAACAAAAAATGAAAGCACTACTGCCAACACAGGTTTTGCGTCAGGCGGGCTGACGAGCAAACTTGAAGCTTTGTGCTTCTATGAAACATTAGTAATAAATTGAAACTATGTGCACCGAAACCCGCCCGAACGCAAAGCCTGAAAACGATGTACGAAATAAACAACAAGCACACCTGAACCCACATAAATTCTCCCAAAACCAAAAATTCCACGCCAAATTTTGCGAAATATTGCAAAATTTGGCGTAACTTTGCCCACCAAAAACCAACATTTATGCCACCAGAAGTATAAACCATCGCCGAAATAAAAGCCCAATATCCCGACTAATGGGTGTTGGTGGCTGTTGCCTGTGATTATGACAGCAAACAAGAACTTGAAAAAGGAAATGTTTTGCTATATGGAAAAGATTATTTAGAACTTTGCTATAAAGGCAGCGAAATAGCTAAAAATCAATTAACTACTATCATATTCACAGGCGAAAAAAATAAAAACCGCAAATGGCTCAAATCTATCCGTTTACAAGAAATAC
>JAEUUX010000007.1 GCA_016787295.1 Chitinophagales bacterium | reverse complement strand
CATATTCACAGGCGAAAAAAATAAAAACCGCAAATGGCTCAAATCTATCCGTTTACAAGAAATACCGAAGACGATTTAATAATTGTTGCGGCAAGAGCTGGTAACAGCCTGCTTGATTTGGTATTAGATACAGGGGTTTCGGATACTTTTATTAACTTTGGTGTACTCATCAAAGAGAGGATCGTTTGGGTGATACCAAAGGGCTTATACCCGTTGAAACAGCCAACGGTGTTATTTATGCTAATCGTTATGAAATTCAAATTATTTCTTGCTTGGGTATAAACCGACAAGACTTTGAGGTAACATCTTATCTGTTTGACGACCCCGAAAGCTATCAAGGCGTAATTGGATTAGATTTTTTGCAAGATACAAAATTTTGTATAGACTTGCGAAAACAAATTATAACTATTTAAACTAAAAAACAAAAATAAATCGCCCAACAAGGCACACATGCCAAAGGATCTTCCTTGCGTGTGTGTTGACCGTTAGGCGTTATGCTACGAGAACCCACCAAAACTTGAAACAGACTTAAAAAAATAAAATATTTAAAATGAAATCATTTACAGTAAATAAATACAGCAAAAAAGAGAAATTGCACCTCACAGAAACAGCAGAACCACTTGTAAAAGACAATGATGTTTTAGTTCAAGTTTATGCGACAGGTGTAAATCTTCTTGATGCAAAAATCAGAAATGGAGAATTTAAAATTTTTCTGCCATACAAAACGCCATTTACTTTGGGACATGATGTTGCAGGTGTTGTTATTAAAGTTGGCTCACAAGTTAGCAAATTCAAAGTTGGAGATGAAATCTATGCAAGACCTTCTGACCACAGAATAGGGACTTTTGCAGAATATATTTCAATGGACGAGAGTGATGTAGCACTTAAACCAAAAAATCTTTCAATGGAAGAGGCTTCCTCTATTCCATTGGTAGGTTTAACTGCATGGCAAGCTCTGTTAGAAAAAGGAAATATAAAAAAAGGGCAGAAAGTATTTATTCAGGCAGGTTCAGGTGGTGTAGGCACATTTGCAATTCAGTTGGCGAAACATTTAGGAGCGACAGTTGCGACAACAACAAGTTCAGCAAACATTGATTTAGTAAAAAGTTTGGGTGCAGACATTGTAATTGATTATAAAACCGAAGATTTTGAAACAATACTAAAAGACTACGATTTAGTGTTGAACAGTCAAGATACAAAAACACTTGAAAAGTCGCTACGAATTTTAAAACCAAATGGAAAAGTCATTTCTATTTCAGGTCCCCCAGATACGGACTTTGCAGATGACATTAGCCTGCCTTGGTATTTGAGGCTAATTATGAAAATGTTAAGTTTGGGAATTAAAAATAAAGCAAGAAGACTTGGCGTAAACTATTCATTTCTTTTTATGAGAGCAGACGGAAATCAGTTGTCAGAAATTACCAAACTTATCAATGAGGGTATAATAAAACCTGTTATGGACAAAGTTTTTCCATTTGATCAAACAAATGAAGCATTGGCTTATGTAGAAGCAGGTCGTTCAAAAGGAAAAGTAGTTATTAAAGTAAAATCGAAATAACCCAAAAGAAAGCAGGAACGCATAACATCGCATATAGCGGTCTGGTGGGTAGCGTCCTTCGTTTTGTTCGCTTCCGTTCACTTCACTATGCCACCCACCCACCAGCCACCGCCGCATATGCGTTTTCGTCGAACGAAATAAACACAGGTGCGTAAAACCCACATAAATTCTCCCAAAACCGAAATTCCACGCCAAATTTTGCATTTTCGCAAAATTTGGCGTAACTTTGCCTACCAAAACCAACATTTATACCACCAGAAGTATAAACCATCGCCGAAATAAAAGCCCAATATCCCGACTAATGGGTGTTGGCGGCTGTCGCCGGTGACTATGACAGCAAACAAAAACTCGAAAAAGGAAATATTTTGCTATATGGAAAAGATTATTTAGAACTTTGCTATAAAGGCAGCGAAATAGCTAAAAATCAATTAACTACTATCATATTCACAGGCGAAAAAAATAAAAACCGCAAATGGCTCAAATCTATCCGTTTACAAGAAATAC
>JAEUUX010000029.1 GCA_016787295.1 Chitinophagales bacterium | reverse complement strand
TCTTTTTCGGTAGAGGAAACGAAAAAAGCATTAGAAACCATCAAATTAAAAGACATAAAGCTATCCAAAAAACGCGAAAAAGTCGCTTGATTTTTTGATTGAAAGTCGGGGGAACTTTTTATTCCATTCTGTACAGCCTATACTTACTAATTTACTTGCTACCACAAAATTAAGCAAAGACCACAGCACGCCAGACGAATCCACACGAAAAAGAACACCTTTTTCTGCTAATTTTTGGGTGCGCAAAAAAGTAGAATCACCATTTGTCCTTTATGACAAACAGTATTTCGAATAACAATAAATTGGTGTTCAATTACACTGTTTTTTTGGACGAATGCGTAACATGAGTAGTAACTATACTAAAGACAACACCACCTTTACCGCATACGAAATTCATATTCCTAATATATCTGGAGTTTCAAAACAAGCCACACTTGGTACGAATATCTTAGCAACCAAGAATACAACAACGACAATATTGATAGTGATGTGGTAGCAAACGGGATTAATGGTGTTATTAGATTAACAACATAGAAATCTCGATAGCTGGTTTTATAACTTGAAACCAGCTATCGAGATTTTTATTCATAGGCAAGTAGTGAAAAAAAAGCTTGAAAATTTAATTTGGTACGAAATTTGAGGTTTATTAGCAATGATTTAAACAATTTAAGACAAATTTAGACATGTTAAGAAACAGTTATTTTTTTAAAAAGGTAATATTGTTGTCACTAATATTACCTTTTTTTTCGGCGTATACCTACGCGCAAGTGTCAGGTATAGTGTTTCGTGACTTTAACAGCAATGGTACAAAAGATAATACAACTACCTTTAATGAAGTAGGTTTGGCGGGTGTGACCATTACTGCTTACGATGCAACAGGAATCTCAGTAGGTACGGCAACTTCTGCTACCGATGGCACTTATAATATTGCAGGCGTAAGTGGTGCAGTGCGGGTGGAATTTATTAATTTTCCTAGTGCCAATTATTCCTCCCCAGCAGGGGGGACGAGTGTGCAGTTTGTTACTGCGCCGATTACTGGGGTAAATTTCGGCGTAATACTTCCTTCTCAGTATGTAGATGATACCCCGATGGTGACGACCAGTACGTTTTATCCCTACGCACATGATGGAATTCATAGTTGGCGTAAATCACTTTTAACAGTAACCCCTGATGGGGGAGTAACGAGCTATGACCCAACAGGTCCTTGTCCGTCAGGATATAATACGCCAGCGGTGGATACAGCACTTTTATATAGCGAAATTGGTACTTGTTTCGGTTTAGGGTACCAATCCAAACGAAAAACTTTGTTTGCAGGTACTTATATTAAACAATTTTCAGATATTGGTCCGCAAGGTACAGGGGCTATATATCGTATCAATATGAACGATGAAAGTAATCCGGTAGTGATGAATGGAACCCCTAACACCGCAACAGGAACTATAGACTTGAACTTGCTCTTTGGAGCAGGAACTTGTGGAGCTAATCCGTTTGCAAATGCTCCTTCTACAGGAAGTTATCCTGATTATAACCAATTGGGAGACCGTATTCATGTGGCTGACGCTGTTTATAATGTAGCATTTAGTGATGTAGATGTGTCACACGACGAAAATAGGCTTTTTGCCCTTAGTTTTGCAGATAAGAAGATATATAGCATTCCAATAGATGGAAGCCCGATCACTTCGGCAACGGTGCAATCTGCTACTATTCCTGTTCCCGCAGGAATGAACTTAGCTGAAATGCGTCCCACTGGTATGGGGGTTCATTCTAATGGTAAGGTATATGTGATTGTTAGAAATAGTTTTATTGTAAATACTGCCAATAACAATACAAATATTGGTTTTATAGGAGGCACAGAGCGTTATCAATATATATATGCTGATTCTCCAACAGCAAGTCCTTACAATGCAGTGTTTGAATATGACCCTATAACCAACACATTCAATAATACACCGATACTGACGTTTTATGGAAGAATGCCAAATAACAAAGCTACGAGTGCTTATGGAGGTTCAGTACTATACCGTGATTTGACTTTTGATGACCAAGATGCTATTTTATTAGCTGGTAGGATTTTATCGCAAGATGTTAATGGTGGAGCTACGGGTGGACGTGTATTGCGGTTTGATAAGGATCCTATAACAGGAGTATATACGATGGAAACAAACTCTACAGTATACAACTATCATACAAATGCTTACGCAACCAGTCCAGGAAATCCACTATATCCGAGCTATTGGGAAAATACATTTTATTACCAAATGGATCCTACTGATGGAGGAGTCAATGATGGTATGGGTGGATTGGCGCAAATAATGGGACGCAATAGTGTGATAGAAACTAACTATGACGGCTGTGATACCTACACGGGGGGGGTGCGAACATTAAGCCATGATGATGGTACGTCAGTACGCTATCAAACTACTTTACCAAGTTTGATTTATCTTCAAGGCACAAATGGTGTATTATGGGACAATAAACGCGGTGCATTGGGAGATTTGGAAGTTATCACAGACCCCGCCCCCCTCGAGATAGGTAACCGCGTATGGAACGATACTGATGAAGATGGCATACAAGATGCAGGTGAGGTAGGTATTGACGGCATTACTGTACAACTATACGAAGGTAGCACTTTGGTTGGAACTACTGCCACTACCAACAGTGGACAATGGTATTTCAATGACAGCAATACTACAGGTGGGCTAAAACCGAATACTACTTATACTGTTCGCGTACAAAGCAATGCAGGTCAGATATTGACAGGCACCAATACCGATGGTACCACCAATGGCGACTTGCGCGACAGCGATGCTTCGTTGGTGGGCGGCAATGCAGAAATTACCTATACCACAGGTAATTATGGAGAAAATAACCATACCTTGGATATAGGTTTCCGAGTTATTGTTCCCGACCTATCCCTCACCAAAACAGTAAGCAACGCCATTGTAGCTCTCAACGGTACAGTAACTTTCACCTTGACATTGACCAACGACAATGGCATTGACGCTACGGGTGTGGTTGTAACCGATGTTTTACCCGCAGGCGTAACCTTTGTATCCAGTTCCGACCCGACTAATGTGGTGGTAAGTGGCAGTACTTTGACATGGAATGTGGGCAATATGTTGGGAACAGATGCCCCTAAGATGTTAGATATTACCGTAACAGCCAATAGCGAAGGTAGTTTCTTGAACAATGCCGAAATTACGGACATGAACGAAACAGATACAGATAGCACGCCTAATAATGATGTTATAGGTGAAGACGACCAAGACCAAGCC
>JAEUUX010000020.1 GCA_016787295.1 Chitinophagales bacterium | reverse complement strand
TTCACAGCTTGTGCTAATGCAGGTGCTATTGACCTTGAGCAAATGTTCATCGCTGGTACAACTTCACAAGGTGGTACATTCTCTTCTAGCGGTGGTACTTTGAACGGTAACTATTTGACTGCTGGTGAAGGTACTTATACTATCACATATACTATCGGTGCTGGTACAGGCAATGATGGTTGTGACCCAGTTCCCGGTACTGCTACATTGACAGTTGAAGCTGCTACTGACCCAGAATTTGACTATCCTACTACAGTATGCGTAGGTAGCATTCCTGCTCTTCCTGCTGCTGCAAGCGGTACAACAAGCGGTTTGCAAGTATTTGACCCACAAGGTAACAATATCTCTCATGAAGATTTCGTTGCTGCTACAGTAGGTGGTTTGTATACTATTACACAAACAACTGGTCCTGTTGGTTGTCAAGACGAATATACACACGAAGTATTGGTAGTTGAATCTCCAACTGCTGTTTCTGCTGACGCTACAGTATGTCGTTCTCAAGCTGTTGTAGACCTTACACAATTTGTTGCTGGTTCTACAATGGGTGGTAACTTCTCTGGTACAGGTGTTGCTGGTAACGTATTAGTATTGGGTACATTGAGTTCTTCAACTATTACCTATACAGTAGGTTCTAATGGTTGTACAGCTACAACAACTTTCACCCTTACTATCGTTGATCAACCAAATGCAGCATTTGATGTTATTGACCAAATCTGTACTGGTACAACTGTAAACTTGTATGACTATACATTGCAAGATGGTGGTTCATTCACAGATAACGGTGTAGATGTAGCTACTCCTGCTGCCTATACTTTCACAGGCGAAGGTCTACACAACCTTGTGTATACTATCAATGGTGGTTCTAACTGTATTGATTCTGACCAAGAAAACGTATATGTAATTGACCAATCTACTGTTACTGCTGAATATGGTTTTGTTTGTCAATCAGGTGATGATGGTGACTTCGAAATCGACCTTTCTCAACAATTGACAGATGGCAACAACTCTCCTAACGGTGGTACTTTCACTATGCGTCGTGTTCCTCCATTCATCTCTGAAATTGAGTATACTGGTGGTCCTCAAATCGATGCTCGTGACTTCATCGAAGTAACTGGTCCTGCTGGTTTAGATTTGGCTAACTACGTGTTGGTATTCTACAAACGTATGGACTATACTAATAACAGTACTTTTGACGATGCTGTTAACTCTGGTGCAGTATATGGCGTAATTGACTTTGCAGACCTTCAGCCTAACCAAACAGTAGGTGCTACTGCCGCTAACGGTACTATCATCGACTCTGAGGTAACTGGTTTGAATGGTGTTGCTTATGGTTCGGTAGGTGTTAAATATTTTGACGCTACTCCTAACAACCCTGGTAACGACGTTGCTCCAATCGGTCAAACTATTACAGGTATTGCCGATGGTCCTGCTGCTGTTGCTTTGGTTAACAAAGGCGAAACTACTAAATTGCGTGACTTAGATCGTATTTTAGGTAATGACGATGTAGTTCAATTCATCGGTTACGGTACATCAATGACCAACACCAATGCAGGTATCTTCTCTGCTTGTGATGGTCCTGCTCGTAGCCTTGTTCCTGCTGACATCAACACCGTAGATGGTTCTGGTCGTTCAAGCCAATTTACTAACATCTGTTGGGTTAATCCAAATATAGATGACCCAGAAGTTGCTTATGCAACTGCTCCTGTTCAAAACGTAACTTCTACTGGCGCTGGTATTCCTAACTATGCAACTGTAGGTGACTTGACAAGTGCAGGTTCTATGAACGTTGGTTTGCGTGGCGATACACCTGCCGAAGGTTATTTGGCTGGTCGTGGTCATGCCGACGAATTGTACTTTGAATATATCGCTCCAAATGGTGACATCTTAGATCTTGACCGTCTTTGCCATGTATTATTTACTGGTGGTCAAATCATCAACACTGCAGACTATGTAAACGTTGAAAATGGTGACACTAACGGTGATGGTACATCTAACAACAACGACGACGACGAAGTAGAATTCACTTGTGAAACAATGACTTATACTTTGCCTTTCGGTTATCAATTATTGCCTGGTGGTCCTGGTACTACTCAGTGTGGTTCTAACCAAGCTATCTTCTACTTAACCATCTTGATGGACGGTGAAGAAAACTGGAACAACTACAGCATTGATAATCCAGAAGGTACTTTGAAAACGGCTGTTTGTGACTATAGTACTACTAACCTTAACACTTTGATTGACGACGAAGTTCACTGGATCGCTCCAATTAAAGCTGAAGGTTCTGTTGATGAGTCAGAAACATTCACTTTCGAAGAAAACGTTAAAGATCCACTTATCACAGAGTTGAAATATAAGAGCTATGCTGATGGTTGTAGCTTCACAGCTGCTGATGACCATTGCGTTCTTTACAACTATGTAGATGACAACAATACACCATTCAACGGTACTGATGACCAATATACTAATCTTCAGTTCTGTGATGGTATCGAAATCTCTGCTCCAGTTGGTACAGAATTGAGCTGCTATGCGTTAGTGTTCTATAACAACAACGACTTGTTGCCTCAAACTTCTGCTAATGGTGCTGCATTTGATGTAACCTATATCGCTGCTAACGGCTTACCTGCTACTACCAAAGTATCTAACGGTCGTTACATGCAATTATACGGTTTAGTTGATGATGATAGCAACAATGGCTACCCTGGTGGTACTATCATGACAGTTCCTACTTGGGGCTTAGACGCATGGAACAACTATCCATACTATGCAGGTGCTAACCCATATGACGCATCAAACGCTTATGGTCAAGCTAATGCTCCTGGCGAAGCTGGTCTATATATCGATACCAACGAAAACGGTGCGTATGACCTAAACGATTATGCTATTGAAGGTCCTACTGGCTTTGAAATGTATGATGGTGCTTCATTCCCATGGGAACGTGGTACTGAATGCGAAAAAGAAGATGTTGGTGCTCGTTGGTTCCCAATCATCGACGTTCCTGGTAATGGTCTTGAAGAAATCGGTGCTGTTGGTCTAATCAACACATGTACTGGTAAATTGGTAGACTTCATTAGCTGGGGTGGTGACATCTGTGTAGAAACTAAAGAAGATTGCTCTTGCGCTGGTCCGTTCGAACAATTAAGTTCTGCTCAAATTGATACTTTCCAAAATGCTTCTTGCTGCGATTTGCGTACATTACAGTTAATCAGCGCAAGTGTAGCTGCTGAATTAACAGGTAGTAGCTGTCCATTAGATGTTGCTGATGCAAATGGTAACGTTTGGGTACAAGTATGGAATGGTGGTGAATACACTATCCCTGGTTGTGGCATTTATACTGCTGATGCTGAAGAATTCTATCAATTCAGTAACTCTATTGGTTACTACAACTGTGACCTATTGGAAGAAGCTGTTTCTCCTGATGCTCCTGAAGAATTCACATTAGACCTTAGCGACTTGGATATTAGCGATAATTATATCGTTTCTAACCACGTAATTGAAGTAACAATTGGTAGCCAAGAAGAAAACTACTTCCAATTGTATACTTATAACATCTCTACAGGTGCTTGTGGTAACTTGAACAGCAATGATGGTGATCCAGGAAACGTTAATATCATTCCTAGTAATACTCCTGCTGCTAATAATGGCGTTGATTTAGACGAAAATGGTAACACTAACTTGATTACTACCGTTCCCGGTATGTCTTGTGGCGTTCCTACTCATGACAACTCAGTTATTAGTGACCAAGCTGTTGGCGCTAATGGTTTGTTGAATAGCCTTGAACAAGCATGGGATACTAACCCTAACACCATCAACAACTTAGGCTCTAGCTATGCTTACTGGGATTATGACAACCCTGGTGTAGTTAATTACTTACCTGGTCACAACCCAGCAAACGATAACAACCCATGGTCTAATGGTCTTCAACCAAGCCCAATCTATATGGGTACTACTATTGATAACTATGGTTATCCAATCTACAATGGTTGGGGTGACGACACTCCTTGTATGGCTTGTAGCACAGATCCAAACGCTTGTATTGGTGATGGTGAATATGCTCCAGCTATGTACAATGCAAGTGGTAGCCACACTTATAACGGTAGCTATGATGCACAAGGTAATCCTGTTGGTCCTCATGCCTTGACATTTGATTTCGAAAACGGTCAAGGTCCATTGAATATTGAAGGTGGTTGTTTCGACTCTTTCTGTACTAGTTTAGCAAAAACTACCTATACTGTAGGTGATCTTACTGCTTACTTATACAATGGTAACAACATTCCTGGTTATGAAGATGGTACTATTGATAGCTGCCGTACTTTGGTTCATACAAGAGACCATGTAACTGTAACTATCCGTGTTAAATTTGACTACCACCAATGCTTACCTGCTGGTAACTTCGCTGGTTCTGATGTTAACTTAAACTTTGATGTTAATGACCCAGAAACCTACGATATGCCTTACTGGACATTCGAACCAAACGGTTTGGCTGACATTAGCCCAGTTGCTATTACTTACAATGTAACTAATGCTCACCCAATCGAAGATGACGATGCAACAGATGATTTGGCTTGTTTAGATGACGATAACGACAACGTTCGTACTCAAGATATCGAAGTATTGCCTTCTGCTGATGCTTCATTGTCTCAATCTAGCATTTCTGTTTGTACAAACAGTCCTAATGTTAACTTGAACCAATACGTATCAGGTACGCCTGGTGGTACTTGGAGCGGTACAGGCGTAAATAACAACTCATTTGACCCAACAACTGCTGGTACTTTCACAGCTACTTATAGCGTAGAAGGTTGTAGCGAAGGCGCAAGCACAGCTACATTGACTATCACAGTTGAACAAGTTGGTTCTGTAAACTTGAGCGGTTTAACAACTTCTGCTTGTAGCAATGATCCTATTGCTCTTCCTGCTGGTGCAACTTGGTCTGGTGATGGTGTAAGCGGTAGCACATTCACTCCTGCTGGTCCTGGTTCTTATGTGTTGAGCTATGCTGCTGGTTCTGGTGACTGTGGCGTAAGCGGTACACACACTATCAACGTATATGCTCCATTGGCAGTATCTACATCTGAAGGCGAAGGAAACGGTCCTAACTCTCGTTCTGTTACCTTGACTATCTCTGGTGGTTTAGCTCCTTATACTGTAAATGGTATGGCTATTGGTGGTAACACCTATACAGCTTCATTGCCTTGCGATGCTCCATACAACTTTGTAGTTGGTAGTGCAGCTTCTTCTTGTGGTACTATCCCTGTATTTGGTCAAACTGCTCCTTGTGCTCCTGAATGTACTGCTGAAGCTGGTCAATTGTTCTTAGTAAGTGGTACTATCGGTTCTGGTAGCAACGTTAATAGCTGTGCAAACGGCACTATCGTAGTAAATGCCGCTGGTTTCAATGGTGATGCAGTTCAAACTTATGCTGCTACAGATGCTAATGGTACTGTTATTGCATTGAGTAGCACTGGCGTATTCAATTTGACTAACGCTTCTGGTGAAGTAACCTTCTGGGGTGTTAACTTCTGTCCTGGTACTAACGTACCTAACACAGTAAGTGGTATCCAAGCTGCTATTGGCGAAAGCTTACAAATAACTAACGGTATTACTGTTAATATCGCTCCTGCTATCGTAGTAACTTTAACTGCTGAATGCGATCCTGCTTCTGGTGGTTACTTTGTTCGTATGACTGTTTCTGGTGGTGATCCTACATTGAATGGTTTTGGTTCATACATTAGCAATTGTGCGTCCACTATTATTTCAGGTAATTTGATAATTGAACCAGGTGAAACTAGTACAACTGCTGTATTAGCTGCTGATGCTTCTGGTACTCCATTCCCTGCTGGTTCTTCATTCTCTTGTAGCGTAGGTGATGGTAGTTTGTGCGAAGCTGCTGCTTCTATCCAAATGCCTGCAACTGCTTGTGGTAACAATGCAGCTAATCCTAATAGTGGCTTTACATTGGCTGATACTCCAGTAGATATCAATGTATTGGGTAATGATGATGGTATCGTTGCAGTAACTTCTGTAACTAACCCTGCTCATGGTACAGCTATTATCAATCCTAACGGAACTATCACATATACCCCAGATCCTGGTTTCTCTGGTACTGATAACTTCGTATATCAAGGTGTTGACGCATTAGGTAATACTTATACTACTAACGTAACAGTTGTAGTTCAAGCATCTTCTACTGCATTGTTAGCTACTTGGGATCGTGATTGTACTCCTGTTAATGCAGGTGACAACGAATATGTAGTAACCGTTTATGTACAAGGTGGTACTGCTCCTTATACAGTTTCTGGTAGCTACAACGGTATCTTAACTACCGCTGGTCCTGTTTCGTTCTCTGTATTAGATGGCAATGGCTTCCAAGTTGTAGTAACTGACAACGCTGGTAACCAATTCCCAATTGACCAATCTGATATCATTGCTTGTTCAAAAGTGGCTGTTGATTTGTTGAGCTTCGATGGTGAAGTGAAAACAGAAGGTAACTACTTGACTTGGGCAACCGCAACTGAAACAGATAACGATTACTTTACATTAGAGGCTTCTCGTGATGGTGTTAACTTCGAAGTTATCAACATTACTGACGGTGCAGGTAATAGCAATGTAGCTCATAACTACAACTTCATGCACAAAGAAGCTCAAAATGGTGTTACTTACTATCGTTTAAGCACGACTGACTTCAATGGTCAAATAGTTCATCATGATGTAATTACTTTGACACGTGGCGAAGTTAAGTTTGGTATCGTAGAATTGTTCCCTGTTCCTGCTGTTGTTGATTTAAGCATTAAATTTACTACTGCTGGTGCTGGTGCTGTTAAAGCTAACATCTATAGCGTATCTGGTCAATTAGTAGCTACTAAAGATGTTGCTGCTATCAAAGGCATGAACACTATCAAACTTGATGTAGCGAACTTTGCAGCTGGTACATACTATGTTACCTTGAACGATGGCAATAACGTTGTGACTACGAAATTCGTAAAACAATAGTAATGCCTCTTCCAAATATCTTATTCCCATAAGATAGACGGAAAACATACAAAAGCGTGCCGCCGGACAATGTCTGGCGGCACGTCTTTTTTTTGTCATAGAATTACTAAATTTTTTAAAGACCTATAGAGCCACTTTTTCTCCTAATAGCCTAATTTTATGATGTATATCAGGAAAAAATGCTAATTAAAGCCATTTTTTTGCCTTAAATAGGATAAGCTGGTCTTGTTTGAGGCTATTTTTCATTTGCTACTATCATAGATTAGTCATTTATTAGGCAAGTCTGTAGCTTTGACAAACGTGTGACATTCAAACCAAAAAAAACGTCTACATTTGCACCATAAAAGTGACCTATTGCCTTGAACAATTTTAGACTAATCACCATTTCGCATAAAACGGCGAATATCAATCATGTTGGGAAATATATTCCTGCTTTCAATGATAAACCCGAGCAATTAGTAGCCGTTTTGACCCATATCAAACAAACATTGGAGGTAGACGAATTATTGTATTTGGCTACCTGCAACCGTTTGACTTTCTTGTTTGTAAAAGATAATCCTGTTGACGAACAATTTCTTATACAACTATTTTCGATGTTGCACAAAGACATTCCTGAACATTGTATAAAGGGTATATTGCAAATAGCCAGCGTCTTCAATGGAGAAGAGTGTATAAAACATATTTTTGAAGTAGCGTCTTCGTTGGATTCGCTAGTGGTGGGCGAGCGCGAAATTATACGCCAACTACGTACTGCCTACGATTTTTGCTCGCAACACGAACTAACAGGTGATAATATTCGCTTGGTGATAAAACATGCCATTCCTGTAGCCAAAGAGGTCTATACACACACCAAAATCGGCGAAAATAGCGTATCGGTTGTGTCGTTGGCAATGCAAGAGATGATGCGACTAAATCCTGCTCAAGAATCGCGATTTTTGATTATCGGAGCAGGGCAAACCAACAACTTAGCTGCTAAATTTCTTGTTAAACACGGCTTCAAGCATTTCGATATATTTAACCGCAGCCAAGAAAATGCTAAACTGTTGGCACAAAAATTAGATGGGAATAGTCATTTGCTTACCGAATTACCACATTATAACAAAGGTTTTGATATTATTATTACTTGTACAGGAGCTACCGATGCCATTGTAACGAAGGAAATATACCAAAACTTATTGCAAGGTGATACGGAAACTAAAATAATAGTAGACTTGGCAGTTCCTACTGACATAGACCCCGAAGTAGTGGCACAATATCCTATCCATTACATTGCGGTAGAACGGCTTCGACAAGTAGCCGCCGAAAATTTGTTGCTTCGCAAACAAGAGATGCTCAAAGCCCAAGCTATTATTGCCAAACGCGTAGAAGAGTTTCGATTGATGCTCCGCCAACGCCGCGTGGAAAGAGCGATGAGTACCGAAATCCCCGCTCGCATGAAAGCAGTAAAGGAAAAGGCTTTGTATGCTGTTTTTAACAAAGAAATAGCTGCTCTTGACCAAGAAGCACAAGATGTTTTGAGCAAAGTAGTAGATTATTTAGAAAAAAAATACATTGGTATTCCAATTGCTATTGCAAAAGGTGTATTGGAAAGCGAGTTGATGTCGCAACCAACATAGAATATTCCTACAAGTTCGTTATGCTTTTTTGCAAATCGAACTTGTAGTTTTTTTTATTTTGCCACAAAATTATTTTTTTCAAGAATAAACAATTATTGCCTCAAAAGGAATAAAATCGAACAGAAAACTTTGGGCAAAAAACATAATCCAAAAACAAAAATCCCATGTAGACAGACAAAAAAGTTTGCCTATCTATATGGAATAGAGTGGAACAAAATTATGGTATGTTTTTTGCGCTTTTGGATAGAAAAAACTTATTAATGCAAAAAATCTTATTAAAAAACCGATGTTGGGCAATTTTTTGTTGCTCGGTGTTGCTTTGGGCTGGAATTTCGTGTAGCAAATCGGATACAGTAACGCCTTGTTTGTTAAACAGCGTTATTACTCAAAGTGACAGTTTGCCTGCCATTCGTGGCGATATTACCTACGATTTTTTAGACCGTATTGAGCGAATACAATTTGCGGGTGGCAACTTTTGGCAGTATGATTACCCCAATAGCTCGACCATTATTGCCAATAATTTTGATGCCAACGAAATATTGTTGCAACGGACTTATTATGTGTTGAACCAATTGAATTATGTGAAAATTGCTACCTACGAAAACAGTACTGCACAAACGACTTATGAATATAATACTAACGGTTATCTCATCAAAACCAATCATACCGAAAATGGCGAAACAAATAGCATCACCCGAACCATCGAAAATGGCAATATTGTGCTACTGGTGCAGCCAACGGATAGCATATTGTATAGAGAGACCTATGACTATTATGATATGTCCAACAATTTTAATTTAGATGACTATGGCAGAAACCTATTTGGTAAGGCAAATACCAACTTGTTGCGCCAAAGGGTGTTTCTACAGACGCAGAATATGCAGACAGATACCGCTGCTATTTGGTTGTATAGTTATACTTTTGACGAAAACAACCAAGTTATCGAACAGCAAATTTATACCCAAAATTCCTTAATACCCTTCAAGTCGATTAGCTATGGATATGATTGTTAGGTGTGTTTGAGATATTTGTTCATCAACCAACCAACTAACCATACTAACCAGAAGGATAGTAGGGCATATATCAAAGCAGGTTTGACCATTGTTTGATTACCAATGAGTGTGCCTGCAATAAGTATTGCCAAAGCCGTGTTATGCACACCCGATTCGATGGCTGCCGTCATGCGGTCGGCGGGCGGGCGTTTCCATAACCACAAAAAACAATAACCAAACGCAAAGCAAGCCACATTGAGCAATAGGGCGTATGGGGCAATAGCTATGGCATCGTCCCACGTCAGACCTGTGCCACCTTTGTCTTCTTTGGCAAACATCTTGATACCAAAAACAACGAATAAGGCGGCTAACAATAGGTATTTCATCACGCGTTCTATGTCGGTTGCCAAACGGGGAAAACGATGCCGAATGCCCACGCCCGACAACGCAGGAATGAGAGTAATACTGAAAATATGCCACATTGTTTCGCCAAAAGGCAAGTTAATTTCTTTTTGGGTGTGCATAAAATAATCCAAAGCCGCATTAACAATTAACGGAATCGAAACAAGGGTCAATAGGCTGTTGAGGGTGGTGAGAGAGACTGATAGCGCTACATTGCCGCGCAACATATAGGTCAACAAACCCGAAGTTGACCCACCGGGACTTGCTGCCAAAATGATTAAACCTACTTTTAGCTCGGGCGAAAGTGGCGACCAATAGGCTATCAAAAAAGCAATGAGCGGAAGGACAAGCATCTGGGAAAACAATGCTGCCCACAAAGAAGCAGGGTGATAAAAAATCCGTCGAAAATCTTCTATTGTTAGCGATAAGCCAATGCCCAGCATGATGAGTGCCAATACAATTGTCACTAACATATCTACTACGTACTCTGTCATAGCGTTGTTTTTTTTAGGGAAAATGTAGATTTTATTGAAAAAACTTTGTGATAAATGGCAGATGAACCAGATAAAAGTGTTTATGTGTCATTGACCAAAAAAGGACTTACACCCAAGGTAAAGCGGTGTAAGTCCTTTTTTCGTTAGCAAATCTGCTTTGTTCGCATTACTCCGCAGGCGGTGGTTCGGCGGCGGGTGGTGTGTTGTTGTTGTCATGTGTTTGGTCTGTTGCGGGCGCGGGCGGAACAGCCTTGCCTTGGCTGTTGTCGCTATTTTTTTCGTTTTGTTTTTTGGGTGGTTTTTGCTGTTTAGCTGGTGGTGTTTTTTCGGTGGTATCTTCTTGTTCGGTTGTGGTCTCTGCTTCGTTGGGAGGCATAAAATTGGACATCATTTTCATGAGGTCGGCAGGGTTTGGCGTATTGGTAGCAGGTTCATTATGTTGTTGCTTTTTTTCTGCAAAAACAATTGCCATATTAATTGCCTCTTGCATTTCGGGAATATCAGGTTCGTCGAGGGTCATCAATATTTCTTTTGTAAGTGGCTCGACGTTGACAATGCGGTTGGCTTGTCGCTCGACACATTCCTCAAAAATGTTGCGCACCACACGCGCATTGCCAAAAGTTGGCGTGCGTTTTTCGTACAGTTTATCAAAAACAAAGGACAATTTGTCTTCTGCATCTTCGGTCAGTTCAAATTGAGCTTTGCTCGCAAATGTTTTAAAAATTTCGAGCATCTCGCTGCCCGTATAATGGTCAAAGGTGAAATAACGGCTAAAACGCGACTGCAAACCCGGATTAGACTCGATGAAAGTGCGCATTTCGTCGGAATAACCCGCCACAATAACCACCAATTCGGTGCGGTGGTCTTCCATGCGTTTGAGCAAAGCCTCAACTGCTTCGTAGCCAAAATCGCGCTTGTCATCACCACCGCGGCTCAAACCGTAGGCTTCGTCGATGAACAATACGCCGTCGATAGCCGATTTCACCACTTCGTCGACTTTCAAAGCCGTTTGACCAATATAGCCCGACACCAAACCTGCTCGGTCGGTCTCTACTAAATGTCCGCGTTTAAGGAAACCCAAATGGTAATAAATTTTTGCTAAGAGGCGCGCCACTGTTGTTTTACCTGTGCCGGGAGGACCCATAAAAACACTGTGCATCGATTTGTCTGATATTGCCAAACCTTGTTCGCGCCGTGCTTTTTGGACTTTTAAGAAATTGATGAGCGTTTTAATGTCTTCTTTGATGTGTTTTAGTCCCACCAAAGCATTTAGTTCGGCAATCACGCTGTCCAAACTGCTATCAGCTTCCACTTCGGTCTGTTTGACGTTGGGCAGCGACTTTTTGGGGCGTTGTGCCATGTTTAGCACTTTTTTGAGCAGTTCTTCGTCTTGTTCCGATACATTGCCATCGATTTTGAGCAAAATAGCCGCAAAACGATAATAGTGTGCGCCAATAATGTCTAATTTCTCATGCGATAGTTTAGACAAAATAGTGGGCAATAGCAATTCATCAGGAAATTCACCTTGAGCGGCAAACAATTGTAGTTCGCGCAAATACTGTATTTTTTCCTGAAATTTTGGATTAGCTATCATGTCGTTGAGGCGTGATAACTTAACACTTTGCGCAAAATCGTTTTCGTTCATTAGGCGTTCAAAAAAATAAGCCAACACAAACTGTTCCAATTTGCCTTGTTCAGGAATTTGGGCAGCGATGAGGTTATAGATTTTGATGAGGTCTTGCGTAAAGAGTTCTACTGCTTTGGGTTTGTTGATGATGATATTGGAGTCGTTGGTCATTTTTTGCAAGGTTTCGACAAACACCTTATCAAGGTCTAATTCGTCGCAAACGCTTAGAAATTGTGTACCTTCGGTTTGCAATAACTGCAAAAGTTCTTCTGTCAACACATTGTTGGTAGCAGTGTTGTTGACAGGTGTATCGTTGTTGGCAGGCGGCGGTGTTTTTTGCTCGTCGGCGGGCGGAGGAGGGTTGTTGGAGTTATTGTTAATGGTAATGCTTATGCCACCGATGATTTGTTTGGTGGTTTCGCTGGCATAGCGTGACAAATTGGAGTCTGCCATTTCGTCATAATCGGCAATAGCTCGGAACAATTGCGTAAGTTTTTGTTGTATATCTATGGGCAAATTGGGAAATTGCAACAACAAATTGCCTTTGTCGTCAAACAAAGTTTTAATTTTATCCAAACCAATATAACCACTCGAAAAATGCAGGTTAAAATCGGTCAATAAGAAACCTTTGTTAGCTACGCCTCCCGCATGGGCATCATAGCAAAACAATATCTCTTCTTTCGCCAAATTGAGCGATTGAAATTGAGTAGACAGCCGAATAATTGCCATGGGCGGCACCTTGCCTGCTGCATAGAAATGGTTGTTTTTTAGTTCCTCAACACTAAATAGCTCGCTAATGTGCTTGACAATTTGATTGGCGGGCATGATAGATGACATAGACACGGTATTTTTTTGATGAATGAACACGCGATATAGGATTTGTTAGAAGGTATGGGTGTATAATATAATGGTGGATTTATTCAGTAACATAAAAAACATAACCGCCAAAACGATAAAAACGGTCTTGTGGTTTTTGCGGTATCCAAGTATTATAGTGCGTATCAGGACTTTGTTGTAGCAAATCGACATTGTTATCATCGCCATTGTTGAGGTTAACAGCGGCATCTACTAACTTCTTCTTGCATTGTCCGTCAAAATCTTGTTTTTCGCCCAAAGGATATAAAGAAGAACCTTGTTCTAAATAATACAAGCCTGTTTCTCGTGGAACGAGTTGAAAACTTAACGAATACTGTGCATTATTGTACGTGTATTCGCCGTCTAACCAAGAAGTTTCACCATTAAAATTTTTGTAGTAAAAAGAAGTATCAGGAATTATAATGTCAAAATCATCTAAACCATCTATTGATGGATTGATGTCTATTTTTTGAATGAATGTGCTTGGATAAAACTTAAAGTCTACTAAATGGTAATACTCATTGTTGTATTTTTCATAAACCTCGTCCGAAAAAGTAGAAATAATAGTAATAGTGTCTCCCATACGAAAAGTATCTTGTGCGGGACTTAAGGTAGCTGATAATTGAAAATTATAGTTGCCCGATTCTCTACAATCTTTGTTGCAAGCAAGCAATAAGAATAACCCAATAATGCAAAATAACAAGATAGTTTTCATGGAAGTGATATTAGAAGATTATTCAGTGACGTAGAAACAATAACCACCCAAACTATGAAATCGTTCTTCTGGTTCTTGCAATGTCCATGTATTATAGTCAGGGTCTGGACTATATTCCAAAAATTCTACATTATTATCCCCCCCCATCATTGACCTTACAATAAGTATAAATAATTTTTTTCTTACAGCACTGTCCTTCAAATTCTTGTCCCTCGCCTAAAACACTAAGACTTGACCATTGTCCGAAACAATACAAGCCTTTTTTCTTTGGAACAAGTTGGTATTCCAAAGAATAGGTATTGTTTTCGTAGTTGTATTCTCCAATTAATGCTTTACGTCCACTTGACGGATATTGAAACAAATAATAATCGTATTGATCGGGTATAATAACATCAAACTCCGAAAAACTATCCAAAACATCTAAGGTATCTATTCTAAATACAGCTGTTTCCGGAAAAAAATTGATGTTTTCAAGTCTATACCATTGCTCACTCGCTCTTTCATACACCACATCTTCAAAAATGGAACTAATGCTCATGGTGTCGCCTATCTTAAAAGTATCCAAAGCAGGACTTAGGGTAACAGGCAGTTCAAACTCCGGAAAACCTGCTAGCCTACATTCTTTTTTGATACAAGAGGAACAACAGAGTAGGAATGCTATAATAATAGAAAAAGGAAATAGAATTTTCATGGAAGTGATGTTTAAAGGATTATTCAGTGACGTAGAAACAATAACCACCTGCGGCATGAAATTTTGTATCTCTTCTGGGATAAACATACACTATATAACTAGTATCAAGACTCTGCAATAAGAAGTCTACATTATTATCTCCGCCTTCATTTAATTTGGAATAAGTATAAATAGTTTTTTTCTTACAGCACTGCCCTTCAAATTCCTGCCCTTCACCCAATACCGAAATGCCAGAACCATGTCTTAGGTAGTATAATCCTTTTTTCTTTGGAACAAGTTGGTATTCCAAAGAATAGGTGTTGTTTTCGTAGTTGTATTCTCCAATTAATGCTTTACGTCCACTTGAATATTGGAATAAATAGTAATCATATTCCTCGGATACAATAATGTCGAAATCCGAAAAACTATCCAAAACATCTAAGGTATCTAATCTAATAATTGCTGTTTCCGGAAAAAAATTGATGTCTTGAAGTGTATACCACTGCCCGCTCGCTCTTTCATACACCACATCTTCAAAAATGCAACTAATGCTCATGGTGTCGCCAATTTTAAAGGTATCCAAGGCGGGACTTAGGGTAACAGGCAGTTCAAACTCCGGAAAACCTGCTAACCTGCATTCTTTTTTAATGCAGGAAGAACAAAAGAGTACAAGTGCTATAATAATGGAAAAAGGAAATAGAATTTTCATGGAAGTGATATTAGAGGTCTATTCAGTGACATAGAAAGCGTAGCCGCCGAAATTATGAAATTTTGTATCTCTTTTTTCCCAAATACGATGATAGGATGAATCGGGACTTTGCAATAAGAAATCTACATTATTATCTCCGCCACCGTTCATTTTACAATAAGCGTCAATAATG
>JAEUUX010000213.1 GCA_016787295.1 Chitinophagales bacterium | reverse complement strand
TACTACGAACGTTGCCTCGATATCCACAAAAAACAACTGCCTCTCCAAAATCCTGACTTGGCTGACCTCTACTTATCCATCGCCACCTGCTACCACGACACAGAACAATACAAACTTGCCTTGCCCTACTACAACAAATGTCATGCTATATACAAACAAATCTTAGCCGACAAAGACCCTCAATTGGCTGAACTCTACCTAAACATGGGCGACCTACACAGCAGTTTAAGTAGCTATTCGCTTGCTCAAAAGTGTTACCAAAACTGTTTGGCAATATGGGAGCAGGTACTACCACCTCAACACCCTGATTTGGCAGTAGTGTACATGAACATAGGCAATACTTATTTCGAATCGGCTAAGAACGACCTTGCACTAAGCTATTATGAACGCTCCCAAGTAATAATGGAGCAAAAGCCATCGCTCAACAAAGACGACCTTCCGATGCTCTATTTTTATATGGCTCAAGTATATGCCCAAAAAAAGCAATATCCCGAAGCCCAAATCTACCTCAACAAAGCTATCTCCCTTTTCCAACAGAGCTTACCGCCCAAAGACGCGTTTTGGGAAGAGATTTTTGAATTGCAACAAGGCATACAGCAAAAACTATAAGGCGCTGCCATTTTCCTTTGCAAGGGTAATTTAATGGTTGATTAATTCGTGAAATCACAAAAACACGTTTTTAATTGTTAATTATTAATGGGTAATTGTTAATACGCGTTACGCGGTTGGGTTGTTGTGTTGGTGAAATCCCAAAAACGGCTTTTTAATGGTTAATTGTTAATGGTTAATTGTTAATACGCGTTACGCTGGTGGGTTGTTGTGTTTGTGAAATCCCAAAACCACGTTTTTAATTGTTAATTATTAATTGTTAATTGTTAATACACGTTACGCGGTTGGGTTGTTGTGTTTGTGAAATCCCAAAACGAACATGATAATGGTTAATTGTTAATGGTTAATTGTTAATGGGCGTTACGCGGTTGGGTTGTTGTGTTGGTGAAATATAAAATTAGGTAGCACCGATACTTGTATCGGTAAAAAAAACACCCGAACAAACACCCAAAAAACGTAGCAACCGAAAGAAAAACGCCAACAAAATCCCTACTTTACCCATGTGTATCCGTAAAATTACGAATACACATCTCCTGAAACCGCTATATGCCAAAAATTTTACAAATAGGGTTACACAAAGATTTTGCTGTATCTGTAAAATCCCAAATGCGACAAAAAACGTTTAGATCTCTATCTGTAAAATTACAAACCCTATCCTAAAAGGTTTTTGCTCTATTTGTAAAATTACAAACCCTATCCTAAAAGGTTTTTGCCCTATTTGTAAAATTCCAAAGCCGACAAAAAACGTTTAGACCCCTATTTGTAAAATTACAAAGGCTATCCTAAAAGGTTTTTGCCCTATTTGTAAAATTCCAAAGCCGACAAAAAACGTTTAGACCCCTATTTGTAAAGTTACAAAGGCTATGCTAAAGGGTTTTTGCGCTATCTGTAAAACCCCAAAGCCGACAAAAAACGTTTAGACCCCTATTTGTAAAATTACAAAGGCTATCCTAAAAGCATTTTATTTTTTTGGGAAAATTAAAATTCCAAACGTCATTTTGCTCATGTCTATTCGTAAAACTACAAATACTCGTGTTGTTTTTTTTCATTTGTCACGCACCAACGCCCTTCATACACAAGCACAAAACTCCTGTTATCCACAAAATTACATATCCAAAAAATTTAACGCCCATGAATAACCGACAGTTTTCGCAAGAGCAACAACAAGAAATACTGGCTCTTTTACAACAGCACAATGTGCCACAATCTGAAATTGCTCACATTTTGAATACCCTCGAAGTGGCGGGTGACAACAGTATTGTGTTTCAAGACGGTCAGAACAATGTTGTCAGCCTCCGTTTAGACCATCATC
>JAEUUX010000192.1 GCA_016787295.1 Chitinophagales bacterium | reverse complement strand
AATAATTGGCTTTGTTCGATGATTGGCAACATAATAAAAGGATATTTTTGTGGTATATGCGGTTTTTACCGCAAAAGTAAGGCTTTTTTGCCTATTTTCATAATAGTCCATAAGAAAACTCTAACTTAATGACATTGCCCTGAAAGGGTGCCATGTTTGTAGCAAAAGGCAAGCAACAAAGTTTTTAAAACCCTGAAAGGGTGAAATGACACCGTTTTTTAATTGTTAATTATTAATTGTTAATTGTTAATGGGCGTTTTGGGGTGTTTTGCTGCATAATTTCGCCTATCATTAATCCCAAACAACCCTGAAAGGGTGCCATGTTTGTAGCAAAAGGCAAGTAACACAGTTCTTAAAACCCTGAAAGGGTGAAATAACACCGTTTTTCAATTGTTAATTATTAATTGTTAATTATTAATGGGCGTTTTGGGGTGTTGTGCTGCATAATTTCGCCTATCATTAATCCCAAATAACCCTGAAAGGGTGCCATGTTTGTAGCAAAAGGCAAGCAACACAGTTTTTAAAACCCTGAAAGGGTGAAATGACACCATTTTTTAATTGTTAATTATTAATGGTTAATTGTTAATGGGCGGGTTTCAATTGTTAATGGTCAATGGTTGATGGTTAATCGCTTGTTTGTCTGTTCCGAATGCTTTAATTATCTTGTAAAAATGGCATAACACAAAACGATACTGCACAAAACACCCGTCTAAATGCCTTTAAAAAGGTGCTTTTCGGTAAAAAAAAACAATTTTTCACAAAAAAAATTAGCTATCTATTGTTTTTTTCAAAAATAGCTCATATTTTTGCACCCAAAATACAGTAATTATGTTGTTCCACGCCGTTCATTGTTGTTGTTGTTGTTGTTGCGTTTGTTGTTGCCCTACAACGAACGGGAACGGCACGACTATACAACAGTTGCAGTGGATAAATAGTTATAGCTAAACCACCATACTGTATATATTTGGTCAAAAGCCTTCCTAATGTTTGTTAGGAAGGCTTTTTTTTATGGTCTAAACTTTCACAATAACAGATGAACACCCTATATCCCATCTTTTTGCGTTTTGAGAACAAGCAAATATTGCTCGTTGGGGCAGGCAAAGCGGCTTGTGAGAAAATAAGTTTTCTACTAAAGTGCAGTCCCGATGCACAAGTGACGGTAGTTGCAGAACAAGCCTGCGCAGCGTTTTTGGCAGCCATTGAGGGCTTCGACAAGGTGCAGTTGGTGCTGAAAAGTTATGATTCTACCGATGTAAAAAACCACCATATTGTTATTGTGGCGACCAATCGGCGTGATTTGAATGAACAAATTGTTGCCGATGCTCATGCGAATAATTTATGGATAAATGTTGCAGATCAACCCGACCTTTGTGACTTCTACTTGGGTGGCATTGTGACAAAAGGCAACCTAAAAATCGCTATCTCCACCAATGGAAAGTCTCCTACCGTTGCCAAAAGGCTCCGACAATGGTTGGAGGAGGTTTTGCCCGATAATATAGACGAGCTTTTGGAGGTAATGCAACAGTATCGCCAGAGTTTGCGGCTCGATTTTGAACAAAAAGTGGCTTTGCTCGCCAAACATACTGCTCAATTATTGCCCTCTTCTGTTTCTTCTAACCCCTAAAAACACCTCTATAACATGACAGACCTCCTTAGTTTGAACAAACAATACCAATTAATTAGTCCATATAACCGTTTGCTGCATTTGTTCAATGATTTTGCGGCGCAAGATATTTTGGTGACGACTTCTTTTGGCATCACTTCGTCTATATTGTTGTTTATGATAAAACAAGTAGCTCCCAAACACCCTATTTATTTCATAGACACGACCTATCATTTTCCAGAAACGCTGGCATATAAGCAGACTTTGACTGATTTGTTTCAATTGAACGTCATTACTTTGCTGCCTGATGCCGAAGCTAACGAAAAAAGCCGCGCCGAACAGCTCTGGCAGTCTAATCCTGCTGCTTGTTGCCAAATTAATAAAGTTGATGCCTTACAGCCGATTAAAGAACGCCATAAAATTTGGGTGTCGGGCTTGATGAACGACCAAACAGATCATCGAAAAGATTTGTCTATCTTTGAGCAAAGGAATAATATCATCAAATTTCACCCTATTATCGATATGGCACAGTACGACGCTATGCTCTATATGACGATTAACGAAATTCCTACGCACCCATTATTGTCACAAGGTTATGACTCGGTTGGTTGCACGCATTGTACCCAAGCAGGCGAATGTCGCATGGGAAGGTGGGCGCAATTTGTGGGTAAAACAGAATGTGGTTTGCATTTATAGGCGTTTTTTGTTTTTTTATTGGTTTGGATAGACATCAAACGCATTATTTTTCATTCGCAAAAGCAATTAAGCGCATTTATTTGCTGTATTTTTGGTAATCCAAATACAGTTATTGGCGTTTTACGGAATAATTAATGCAATTTGTTCGTTTTAGTGAGCATCAAACGCATTATTTTTCATTCGCAAAAACAATTAAGCGCATTTATTTACTGTATTTTTGGTAATCCAAATACTGTTATTGGCGTTTTACGGAATAATTAATGCAATTTGTTCGTTTTGGTAAGCATCAAACGCATTATTTTTCATTCGCAAAAACAATTAAGCGCATTTATTTACTGTATTTTTGGCAATCCAAATATTGTTATTGGCATTTTACGGAATAATTAATGCAGCCGAATGTTTTTTATTTTTTGTATACTTTTTAAAATCACCTCTTTTTTATATGATACTAACAGAAAACCAGCAGCAAGTATTACAACAAGTTTTGTTGCACTTTCCGAATGAGCAATTATATTGGTTGAGCGGCTATTTGAGTGCCAAAATCAGCTCGACAAACCCTGTTGCAACACCCCAAATAGGCATGGCAATCGTTCCAAATGCTGCTAACGACTCGGAAAAGGTTTTGACCATTTTATTTGGCACACAATCGGGCAATAGCAAAAAGGTTGCCACGCAAGCAGCGGCATACATGACACAAAAAGGCTGGCAAGTTACGGTCAAAAACATGAAAGATTATGTTTTGAAAAGCCTTGTTACTGAAAAAAACTTGTGGATAGTGGTGAGTACGCATGGCGAAGGTGTTCCGCCCATTGCTGCCGAAGATTGGTATGATTTTATACACAGCAAAAAAGCGCCCAAATTGCCGCAACTTCGTTTTGCAGTTGTCGCATTGGGCGATAGCAGTTATGTTAACTTTGGGAAGGTGGGCAAAGATATTGACCAACGTTTGGAGCAGTTGGGAGGGACGCGCTTGCTGCCTTGTGTGGTGTGTGACGTAGATTATGAAAGTTCTGCTGAACAATGGTGGCAACAAGCTGCCGAAAAACTGCCTTCTGTGGGTGATAGCCCCACTTCGACTACCTTTGTGGTATCGGCTGCCGCTATAAATGCTCCTGCTGCAACCGTTTATAGCCGTAAAAATCCTTTTTTGGCAACGCTAACAGAGAAAATACAACTTAACGGACGCGGTTCTGCCAAGCAAACATACCATATTGAACTGTCGCTCGATGGCTCAAATATGCGCTACGAAGTGGGCGATTCGCTCGGCATATTGCCCAATAATCCACTACCTACCGTTGAGGCTTTATTGAGCTGTATGTCTTTTGACCCACAAGAAATAGTGCAACATCAGGATGAATCATTGTCTTTGATGGCGGCATTGACGCATTATCTCGAAATCACCACTTTGCACCCAAAATTGGTAGAAAAATATAACCAATTGGCACAAAGTAATACATTGGCGAACTATTTACAACAGCCCAACGAATTGAAAAATTTCTGTTATGGGCGTGATGTAATAGATTTGTTGCGCGATTTTCCTGTTTCGCTGACAGCGCAAGCCTTAGTGACACTGCTCACACCCCTTACGCCACGCCTCTACTCTATTGCATCAAGCCTTACTGCCTATCCTGACGAAGTACATTTGACGGTGGGAGCTGTTCAGTACGAAAATCAAGCCCGCAAACGCTATGGCTGCTGCTCCACCTATCTGCAATATGCCGAAACGGAGCAAAAAATACCCGTTTATGTGGATAGTAACGAAGTTTTTAGGCTGCCCAATGACCCTCAAAGCCCTATTATCATGGTCGGAGCAGGCACTGGTATTGCGCCGTTTAGGGCGTTTGTCCAAGAACGAGCCGAACAAGAAAATGCAGGCAAATCGTGGTTATTTTTTGGCAACCCACACTTTGCAACCGATTTTTTGTACCAAACAGAATGGTTAAAATACCTAAAAAACAAACAATTGACGCAAATGAATGTGGCTTTTTCGCGCGATACTGCCCAAAAAATGTATGTACAACACCAATTACAAAAAAATGCTCGTCAATTGTACGAATGGTTAGAAGCGGGAGCCTATTTTTATGTGTGCGGAGACATGAACAAAATGGCAAAAGATGTGCATCATGCTTTAATTGACATTGTGCAGCAAGAACAAAAATGTTCGCACGAAGCCGCAAGCAATTATGTTAAGCAGTTGCGAAAACAACAACGGTATTTGGAAGATGTTTATTGAGGCAAATGGGGGGTGTTTCATCATTGTTTTATTGTCTGGCGACGGATTCAATTGTTAATTGTTAATGGTTAATTGTTAATTAGCGGCTTATTAATTGTTAATTATTAATTGTTAATTGTTAATGGGCGGGTTTCAATTGTTAATTGTTAATGGTTAATTGTTAATTAGCATTTTGGGGCATTGTGCTGCATAATTAAATCCGTCAATAATAAAAAATAACCCTGAAAGGGTGAAATGTTTGTAGAAAAACATAAGCCATACAATTTTTAAAACCCTGAAAGGGTGAAATGACACCATTTTTTAATTGTTAATTGTTAATGGTTAATTGTTAATTAGCGTTTTGGGGTATTATGCTGCATAATTAAATCCGTCAATAATAAAAAACAACCCTGAAAGGGTGAAATGTTTGTAGCAAAATATAAACAACAATGTTTTTAAAACCCTGAAAGGGTGATATGACATCGGTTTTTAATTGTTAATTATTAATTGTTAATTGTTAATTAGCGTTTTGGGTATTGTGCTGCATAATTTCACCTATCATTAACCTAAAACAACCCTGAAAGGGTGCCATGTTTGTAGAAAAATATAAACAACAATGTTTTTAAAACCCTGAAAGGGTGAAATGACACCATTTTTTAATTGTTAATTATTAATGGTTGATGGTTAATTAGCGTTTTGGGGTATTGTGCTGCATAATTAAATCCGTCAATAATAAAAAATAACCCTGAAAGGGTGAAATGTTTGTAGAAAAACATAAGCCATACAATTTTTAAAACCCTGAAAGGGTAAAATGACACCATTTTTTTAATTGTTAATTGTTAATGGTTGATGGTTAATCTATTGTTTATTCATTTCGAATTATGAAAAACATTTGTTGTTTGTAGGGTCGAAAAATGAAATTGCTATTTTTTAACCTTGTTTTCATCGCCCAAATATGCCATTATTGCCTAAAAACTTGATTCAAACCAACAAAAACATTTTAATTACCTTTGCGCAAGTGATTCATAGTGATTAAAACATTTCAATTGCCTTTGCGCAAGTGATTCAGGGTGATTAAAACATTTCAATTGCCTTTGCGCAAGTGATTCAAGGTAGTTAAAACATTTCAATTGCCTTTGCGCAAGTGATTCAAGGTAGTTAAAATATTTCAATTGCCTTTGCGCAAGTGATTCAGGGTAGTTTATGCTTATATATTATACTTGGGGAAATATAATAGGCATTTGACAGACTTTATAGGACTTTAGAATAGCTATTTGCGGCTTATTTGTCATTTTTTTGTCAAAAAAATAATAAAAAATGTTAAAAATTTGGTTTCAGTGAAAATAAGTTGTACATTTGTATCCACAAAGCACTTGTTAAACCCAATGCGCGTTGGTTAAAATGAGTGTTAATTATTCACTTTTTATTTTGTAATACATAAAGTCGTTTATTATGACAGAAACCCGTTTGTCTTTATTGCAAAATCGCTTCGATAATGTAACAAAACATAGTTTGAAGCGTATGCACCTCTTGTCGCGTGATTTTATGGATAAATTGACAGCACGCAAAGTCAATGAACCCGATTTGTTACCTATTTATACCGAGATATTGCCCGTCTCTAACACTTTTTTTGAGACGTATAATTTTTTCCAGAACCAAAGCTCTTTTTATAGAGGCAGTACGAATAGTTTTCAGAATGCCATCAAAGAATTGAGCAGTTCTTTGATACGTCGCTGGGCAGTAGCCATAGAAAACGAATATCCTGTGGATAGCTCCACCTATCTTGTTTGTTTTCCTGACGGTCGTGATCCATTCCACAGAGGCAACTACGAGTTGCGTTTGAGTGCTGTTCGAAGTTTAGTAGATAAATTGGAACGCATCAACAACCCTAATTTAGCCGATTTGACGGTTAAAATTGCAACTTGGTATAACGAAACATTGGCTTTGCGTACCCAACAACAAGGCGATGAAGGCGAAGAAAGTCGTTTGCGACAACAATTAGAAGACAGCCGCTTGGCAATGGCAAATGCTATGCACTTGGCGTTCTTTAAATTGTGTGTGCATTATTTCCCTAACCTCCCAATGGTCGAAACGTTCTACGAAATGCGTTATTTGCGGGTGAGCAACACCAAACCCAAGGCTGCGCCTGTCACCAACAGAAGCCTAAATATCAAAGCCAAGTCGCGTCAAACCGTCTTGAGTAGTTTGTTTACAGAAAACGATGGCTTTTTTGTTGAAAATGCTGGCAACACCGATTTGTTGGTGTGGTTGTCGAGCGACGAACATAGCCCAATTCCTGCCGACGTTGTTACGATAGCACCCAAAGAGAGCAATAGTTATTTTGCAGACGAATTAGCCGATGGCAGCGCCACTTGGAATTTTTTGGTGGTCTATAATCCTTCGGAAAATGAAGCAGGCAAATTAAAAGTTGTGAAAATTGATGATAACGGAGAAGTATAGTGTTCCGTTTGTGCTTTGTTATAGACGTTTGTTCACAATTTTAGTTGTTTAATGCGGCACAATGAAGCAATTGTTAATGGTTAATTGTTAATGGTTAATTGTTAATCAATGTTTTGGTTATTGTGCCGCATAATTAAACCCATCAATAATGCGGTTTTCAATTGTTAATTGTTAATGGTTAATTGTTAATGGGCGGTTTTTAATTGTTAATTATTAATTGTTAATTGTTAATGGGCGTTTTGGGTATTGTGCTGCATAATTAAATCTGTCAATAATAAAAAATAACCCTGAAAGGGTGCCATGTTTGTAGAAAAACATAAGCCATACAATTTTTAAAACCCTGAAAGGGTGATATGATGACTGTTTATTGTTTGGCATTGTTGCATTAATATCGTTTTTTATTTGCAAAAATCATTAAAAAATTGTGGGATAATAATTATTGTTTTGTCAAAAGGCAATTACAATATTTTGATGACTTATTTTTTATCATTTCACCCTTTCAGGGTTTTATGGAAAGATATTGTATTGCTGTTTCTGCTATAAACTTGTCACCCTTTCAGGGTTTAAACCGATTTTTAATTGTCAATGGTTAATGATCAATTGTTAATGGGCGGTTTTCAATTGTTAATTATTAATGGTTAATGGTTAATTAGCGTTTTGGGTATTGTGCTGCATAATTTCACCTATCATTAATCCCAAATAACCCTGAAAGGGTGCCATGTTTGTAGCAAAATATAAACAACAATGTTTTTAAAACCCTGAAAGGGTGATATGATGACTGTTTATTGCTTGGCATTGTTGCATTAATATCGTTTTTTATTTACAAAAATCATTAAAAAATTGCGGAATAATGGTTATTGTTTTGTCAAAAGGTAATTACAATATTTTGATGCCTTATTTTTTATCATTTTACCCTTTCAGGGTTTTGTGAAAAGATATTGTATTATCGTTTTGGCTATAAACTTATCACCCTTTCAGGGTTTTTGATTGAATATTATCCAAATTTTCCCGATAATCTATGTTTTAGAAAAGGAAAATTCTCGGCAGACTTGTTGCCTTAACATTGGCTATTGCGCCATACCATTTCTAAAACTTTTGTTATGATAGGACAAATGTTTAACGATACTTTTGTTTTTCCAAATAGCTTGTTTTTTCCGTAGTGCAGGGATATTTACCTTTCGCTACGGAAAAAAATTTAAAATATAAGCTACCCTTAAAAAAAATGACTTGTTTTGGGTCATTATTATTTTGTTTTTACACCAAATACTGTTTTTTGTATGAATGAACAAACACCGCCGCTAACCGAAGTAGAGCATATTAAAATTAATAGTGCCTATTTGAAAGGTAGTATGATTGATAGTTTGGCAAATGAACTATCAGGTGCTATTGCTGACCAAGATCAACACCTGATTAAGTTTCATGGGTCGTATCAACAGACCGATCGGGAGTTAGATGTTGAGCGAAAAAAGCAAAAATTAGAGCCTTTATACCAGTTTATGCTGCGCGTGAGGGTGCCGGGTGGCATTGCTACGTCGCAACAATGGTTGCAAATGTCTCACATCGCCGATACGTGGGGTAGCAAAACCCTTAAATTGACTACGCGCCAAGCTTTTGAGCTGCATAGCGTTGCCAAAATGAATCTATCTACTGTTATTTCGCATATTGTTGCTGCTAAATTAGATACTTTGGCAGCTTGTGGCGATGTTAACCGCAACGTAATGTGTACACCGCACCCTTTTGCCTCTGCAATGCACGAAGAAACACAACAATATGCCCGAAAAATTAGTGATTATTTTACGCCACAGACTACAGCCTATTACGAAATCTGGCTAAACGGCGAAAATTTACCTCCCGAAAGCCTTATCCAACAGCCCAAAGGCGAGGAAATCGTTGAGCCGATTTATGGTAAAACCTATTTACCACGCAAATTTAAAATTGCTATCGCTGTTCCACCCGATAACGATACCGATATTTTTGCGAACGATATTGGACTGATAGCTATTGGCGACGAAAACGGTCAATTGGTAGGTTTTAATGTGGCAATTGGTGGCGGAATGGGTATGACTTTTGGCGATAATAGTACTTATCCGCGTTTGGGAAGTGTGATTGGCTTTGTGCCGAAGGAACACACCCTTGCCGTCTGCGAAGCCATCATTATCTTGCAGCGCGACCACGGCAACAGAACCACACGCCGCAATGCACGCCTGAAATATACCATCGACCGCATGGGTTTGGACGTTTTTGTGGCAAAAATAAACGAACAACTGCCCAATGTATTGCAAAATACACGTCCCTATTACTTCCAAACCAATGGCGACCGCTATGGTTGGTATGCAGGAACGAATGAAAAATGGTTTTTAGGGCTTTTTATCGAGGGCGGACGTGTCAAAAACACACCAAACTATCCACTAAAAAACGCTATCGATGCCATTGCACAAATACATGACGGAGATTTTAGGCTTACAGGCAACCAAAATCTGATTATTGGCAACGTATCGCAACAAAACAAGCCGATTATCGAAAAAATGTTGCAGGATTTTGGCATATTGCAGGCAGCCCATTATAGCCCCATTCGTTTGCATTCTTTGGCGTGTGTTGCCCTCAATTTGTGTGCTTTAGCCAATGCCGAAGCCGAGCGCTATTTACCCGATTTGGTTTCGGAAATAGAAAAATTGTTGCAAAAATACGACCTATCCCAACAAGCTATCACCATTCGCATGACCGGCTGTCCCAATGGTTGTGCGCGTCCATATTTAGCGGAGATAGGTTTGGTAGGACGTGCGCCGGGCAAATACAATTTATACTTAGGTGCCAATTTTGATGGTTCGCGTCTCAATCAATTGTACCAAGAGAACTTAGACGAAGTACAAATTCTCGAAAAATTAGACCTACTGTTCGCCGATTATGCTAAAAACCGCACAAAAGGAGAATATTTTGGTGATTTTGTGCATAGGAGCGGTATTTTATCTGTTGCAGAATCGTAGTTCCACCCTAAATCTCTTGACAAAAGCCTATAGTAGTTTTTTGCATAACAAAAATTAGCGAATTAATACCGTTTTTGTCTTGCTTAATGAATAAAAAATGCTGCTTAATGCCGCACAATTAAATCAATATTGCGTAATAATGCCAATATAATGCAGCCGTTTTGTGTGTTCCACCCTAAATCTCTTGACAAAAGCCTATAGTAATTTTTTGCGTAACAAAAATTAGCGAATTAAAACCGTTTTTGTCTTGCTTAATGAATAAAAAATGCTGCTTAATGCCGCACAATTAAATCAATATTGCGTAATAATGTCAATATAATGCAGCCGTTTTGTGTGTTCCACCACGAATCTTTTGACAAAAGCCTATAGTAGTTTTTTGCATAACAAAAATTAGCGAATTAATACCGTTTTTGTCTTGCTTAATGAATAAAAAATGCTGCTTAATGCCGCACAATTAAATCAATATTGCGTAATAATGTTTACATAATATAGCGGCTTTGTGTGCAATATTCAATGATAGCACACAAAGCCGCTCAAATACACCCAAAATTATTTAAATTCTAAGGCAGAAATGTTAATTTAGGAAGCAAGAACCAAGTTATAAAAGATTTATTTTTGTCATTTTTTTAGAAAACCCATTGTTCACCATATTTTTGACAACCAATGTTATACATCGTGGGAGCGGGTCCTGGAAGCCCCGATTTAATCAGTTTGCGGGCTTATCATTGCCTCCAAAAAGCCCAAGTTGTGCTGTACGATGCCCTTGTGTGTATGGATATATTGGATTTTTGTCCTGCCGAGTGTCTTCGGATATTTGTTGGTAAGCGCGGCAAACAAAAATCTATAGCACAAAATACCATTCACGACCACATACTACACTATTGTCAGCAGTATGAGCGTGTAGTACGGCTCAAGGGTGGCGATCCTTTTGTTTTTGGGCGTGGCTACGAGGAGATTCAGTTTGCTACTGCCCATCAAATTGCAGTAGAACTCATACCCGGTATTTCGAGTGCCTTGTCGGTGCCTGCTTTGCAGGGTATTCCGCTCACTTGGCGCGAATGTAGCAGTAGTTTTTGGGTGTTAACAGGTACTACTGCCGAAAAAACATTCAGCAAAGACCTTCATATAGCCTTGCAAAGCCAAGCAACACTTGTCATTTTGATGGGTATGCACCAGTTGGAGGCTATTGTAGACCTATTTTTACAACACAACAAAGCTTTTTTGCCTATTGCCATCATACAAAACGGGACTTTCCCTAACGAAAAAATAGTAGTAGGTACTATTGCCACCATCATCGAACAAACACAACAAGCTGAAATGGGTTCGCCTGCGGTTATTGTTATTGGAGAGGTGGTACGATGCCGTACAATAAATCATTAACAACAAAAAACGGCAATATCTTTGTAAGACATTGCCTGTTTTTTGTAGAAAAAGGTAAAAAAAGTTGTGACAATAATAGCTTACAAACAAATAACAGTATTTTTTTGTGCCATGTAGCTATTATTGTTGATAAGTAAAGTTATGGAAGTAGATAATTTTGGTAAAAAACATTATTTTTATTTTGTTGAAGTAGAACATCGACTGTAATTATGCTTTATTTTTGTCTAAAAGAAAATAGGCATTTTACTTTTGTTTTTAGATAGTGAGTAAGTAATTGTAGTTATTCAAAACACACTAGTCATACAGTAGAATTCGATATTTTTAGCAATGGCATTTTACAACATATCATAGATACACTATGTTCGTTATCCCAAAACAGCATTTACGTTCTTAAAAGTTTTTATTTTTGTTCTACAAAATGCTTCATTTCTCTTTAAAATTTTGGAAAATGGTAATTACAACATTTGAGTAGGCTAAAAATCAATAAAAATACCTTAAAATCTAAGTAAATACGGTATTTGAGTTATAAAATTAGCATAGTTTTTGTTAAGCTGAAGTGTTTGTAGAAGTAGTATAACCCATACTAGTATGTATCCTAATAATCTTTCAGCACTTTTTGAGTGATTCGTTCTGTTCCTCGTTTAAGTACGCATAGATAAAGCCCTTTTGATAGCGTTTCTACGTCTAAGGCAGTAGAATAATTACCTTCTTTTTGATAAGTAGGTGGCAAAATATCTGCCATCAATTGCCCCGTAACACTATACAATTGAATCGTAACCCAATCATCTTGAGAAAGCACATAAGAAAGGTTAAGATTTTCTCCTGTCAGTGCTACAACGAATGGTATTTGCATTTTTTCGTCTTCGTCATATTTAGCTCCAGTGTTGCAAGGAGGCAAAATAATCGGATTAAGCGGAGGAGGAACTACTGTAGGAACTTTTTTAGTACAAAAATCCACTCTTTCATAGTATTGGGTTGTTGTTTGAGTAGAAGTACTGATGGTTACACTTACATAATTGGCTGTTCCTGCACAAGCGCAACCTACTGAATTAGAATTGCTTTTTTCTACCGGCTGTACTGTAGCAACAATATAAGGTGCACTACTTTGGGCTTGTGTTTTTTCTGTAATGCCCAATAAGATGCCTAATAATAAGATAAAATAACAAGGTTTGGTAATAATAGTTTTCATACTCTGAGTTTTAGTTTAGAGACATAAGCCACTAGCGAACTATTTTTCATGGCACAAAGTTCTTACTTTTTTCTCGGATTGCTAATTAGTTTTTTAGGTGTTTATCCGATGGAGTTTATATAATGATTTTAATCAGTTTTTGTCCTATTTTTAGGAAAAAATCTCGTTTAATTGGTTTTTTATAGCTTATTAACCTTTGGTAAGTGTCAAAATTGTAGTATTTTGGGCATTTTGAAGTGTCAAATACCATCAAAGTACTTATCATTTATACAACATTATCTTATAGCTCGTTCAAGATTTATAGCATAAAACCTAACAACTAAAGTTGCTTTGTCTTTATGCAACCCAGTATTTTCTCAAAATCTTATTATTTGCCTCATCTAATTGGCATGATATTCGCAATTGAATTTCATCAGAGGTGGTTTATATTTTTTCACCTGATATTATACTGCTTTTTGCTAGTCCTACTTAAAATCAACTTACCATTACCCAAAGTAGCTATAGTAATTGCGAGTTTTGGAATTTCGTTTAAATTTTATATCATATTTTAACTACCCATTCCTTTATTTTTATGAAAAACTCTTACCTAATTGCCCTTTTACAGGTACTTAATGCCGAAGAACTACAAAAATTACAGCATTTTTTGCACTGTGAGGCTTTCAACACCAATTGGCGTGCCTGTCAACTGTATGATTTTATCCTACAATTCGCTCCCGATTTTGAACACGAAAACTTGACCGACGAAGCAGCCTTTGTTTTTATACAGCCCGATGCCACCGAAAAACCCGTTATCTATATTACCAAGCTGCGAAGCGTATTGTTAGATTTGGTGCAGCAATTTGTAAGTATTTTTTCAATCAATGTTAAGCAGGAGACCGATACTTACAAAGTATTGGATTTTTGTAGACAGCGAAATGTCCTAAAAGTATACCAACATCTTTATAAAAAAGCCTCCAAAGAACTACAACAAAATGCTATAAAAGATGTTAATTATTATTACGACCAGCTTCGATTAGCAATGAGTCAATCTTCTTATCTTTCAACCATCGATGATAAAAAACACAAAGACCACAATTTTTTATCCACTCTAAAAAGCTTAGATGCTTATTATATTGTACAAAAACTATACTTTTTTTGCCATTATCGCAACCGTCAAAGAACCATTAATGTAGTCGAAGAATTGCCCTTAGAAACCGAATTGTTGCATTATATTGAACAATATGGTTATCTTGATGATCCCATTATACGGCTGTGGTATAATTTGCTGTGTTTGTTGCGCTCCCCGCGTGACCGCGAACTATATCTAAAAGTAAAAACGGAATACTTTAATACAGGTATGTTACTTGCCAAAGGAGACAGAAGTGCCTATCATACCATTATTGAAAATTCTGCTGCCAGTATTTTCCAAGCAACTGCTTTATACCAAGAATTATTTGAATTATACAAAAACAAAATCGCTGATGCCGACCAAATAGCCTACATTAATGGTTATTTACAGCCGATGTTCTTTTTCAACATTGTTTTTGTGGCTATCAACCTTCACGAAATAGGATGGGTCAGCCAATTTGTAACCGAACACCACGACCGCCTTATTCCTGATGATGCCAATAGCAGCACTGCTTACAGTTTGGCACAAACACTCATCGAATTAAGCAACAAAAACTATTCGGCTGCCCGCGCCATTGCTTTTTCTTCCTCTCCGTCGACAATAACATTTAAAATTATTAGATATCGTTGCCTCATAAAAATTTATTATGAGGACTATCAATATACTAACCGCCAAACAACTGCCACGCATAAGCAAATTAACCTTAAATTAGACTCTTTGACCTACGAACTCAACAATTTTGCCGTGTTTTTGGCTGATAATAAAAAAGATATTCCTCCCGCAAGTTTGCAAAACAACCGTAAGTTCAATAGTTTTGTCGCCAAACTTTGGGGAGCTACCCCCAAAGAAGTGGTATCTTTGGAAAACAAAATAGACCAAAGCAATGTATCTGATAAAGTATGGCTTTTGGAGCAAGCCAAAGCACGGAAGGAGCGGTAAGTAATACTTGTTTTTATCCAATAAAACTATGCTGTGCGTTTTTTGTTGCACAAAGTTCATCTCCACAAAAGTTTGTTCTTTCATCTTAGGTGTTTTTCTTTCGCCACAAAGCAATACGCAAACTTTAAGTTCCTCCAAAACATTTTTTACAAGTCCTCCTAAAACCTCCAAATCCCCTTTTTTCATGTCTTTTCCTCTTCCACCTGCTTTTGTAAGCCGTTTGCAGCATGATTTGGGCAGCGATGAGGCTCTTGCCCTGCAAAATGCCCTGCAAACAAACCCTCCTATTAGCATTCGCCACAATCCACATAAATTTTTCCCTAATAATCCACACTTGTCACTCACCAATGCTGTGCCTTGGTGCGATAAAGCCTATTATCTTGCCCAACGTCCTTTGTTTACGGCAGACCCTTTGTTTCATGCAGCTTGTTATTATGTACAAGAGGCTGCTTCGATGTTTTTGGCGCACATTTGGCAGCAGTTTATCAGTTCTTTGGAAACTGTATGTGTCTTAGATGCTTGTGCCGCGCCTGGTGGAAAAAGTACTTTATTGGCAAGTCTGCTGAACAAGCAAAGTTGTTTGGTGAGCAACGAGGTGGTGCGTCCGCGCGCCAATGTATTGGCAGAAAACATGACCAAATGGGGCAGCACTAATACCTTTGTGACTTGCAACACGCCTCAAGACTTGGGTAAGTTGCACAATTTTTTTGATGTTATAGTCATTGATGCACCTTGTTCGGGTGAAGGAATGTTTCGCAAAGACCCTGCCGCTATCCAAGAATGGACATCGCAAAGCAACGCCTTTTGTTCGCAACGACAAAGGCATATTGTAGCTGATTTGTATCCTTGTTTGGCAAATAATGGCTACCTTATTTATAGTACCTGCACTTTTTCGAAGCAAGAAAACGAGGATATTGTCCGCTATTTGGTGGAAAATTATGCTATGACCTGCCTCCAAATTCCTTTGCTGCCCGAATGGAACATTATCGAAAGCCAAGAAACACTCCCTACGGGTGAAAACATTTTTGGCTACCATTTTTATCCTCATCTAACAACAGGAGAGGGTTTTTTTGTGGCGTGTTTGCAGAAAACAGCAGAGGAATACCCCACAACAAAATCCAAAAATAAGAACAAAAACCCGCAAAAAAACACCACAAGCCTATCATTAGCTCAACAAAAAAGCTATCTGTCCAACTATCTCGCTCCCGCCGACGATTTTGTGCCATTGATGGACGGCGACACGCTTTTTGCTATTCCTCAATGCCTGCAAAACGTCGCCCAAACGGTCATGCAGTCTTTGTATTGCCTAAAAAAAGGCATAGAAATCGGGACATTGAAAGGAAAAGACCTTGTGCCGTCGGTGGGTGTCGCCTTGAGCCACTGCATCTCTCCCACCCTCCCACGCATAGCCTTGTCGCAAGCCCAAGCTATTGCTTATTTGCGGCGCGAAGAGGTGGTTTTGCCCGACGCTTGCCCTATAGGTTGGTGTTTGGTGCAATACGAAGGTCATTGTTTGGGGTGGATAAAGGTTTTGTCATCAGGCAGATGCAACAACTATTATCCAACGCATTGGAAAATCCGCATGAATATAGAGGTATGACAAAAGCAGCACAATTCAAGGTGAATTGTGCTGCTTTTTTAGCGCTTTTTCGATTATTTTGTTCGTCTATTATGATTTTGAAACGGTATAAACATAGCACTTTTTTGTTGAGCTTTATCAAAATTATAGCCGAACTATACTATTGTTCCATTTTAGTTATTTTGTCGAATACATTTTTTGGGGCGTTTCCCTGCGGGTCGGGCTTTACAGGGCTTTGCTAACGCTACGGTGCAAGCACCAACCTTACAGGTTGCCCTTACAATCCCTAACGCGCTTCGCCCTTCGAACAAGTGCTAACATTTTATAAGATAATAGCACTTTATTCCGACAAAATAGGTAAAATAGAACACTTTGATAACGACATTACAAAATGGTTTTAGCTTGTGTTGTTCTAAAAAAATGACAAATGCGAAATGATATTTTGATAATGACAATTTGATAACGACCTTCTCAAGGTGTTATTCATTATTACCAAAACCAACCTAACAAAATGACAAGATTATGCCCACAAAATAATAGAATAACTAATAAAAACCCCAACGGGGTGACAAGTTTATAGCAACGCGACAATAATACCATTAACATAAACCCCAACGGGGTGATATTATTCGACAAAACATGGCATCATTTCACCCCTTCGGGGTTTATTTCTATGCGTCATTCATTTTTCTATAATCATTACACCCCGTCGGGGTTTAGTTGCTCAAATTTACTTAGCATTGTTACTGTTATCCTTCTTACAATACTACTAAATAATGTCGTTATTTAACTATCATCTAACACAAACATTTTGTTG
>JAEUUX010000184.1 GCA_016787295.1 Chitinophagales bacterium | reverse complement strand
CAACCCTTTTCCACTATCAGAATGGATTACGACCAATAAAACTAAAAGTGAGCAACGAAAAGTGAAAAATGTTGCTTTCGCTTTTGGTTAAATTGGTTTTTATTGTTACCTTTGCGGCGGTTTTATTGTGTTTTCATGCTTTTCACTTATCGTTTTTAGTTTTTCACTTTCCTCAACCATTAACAGCCATTTTCATATTGCATAAAAATACTGCCCGCTAATGTATGACATTAGCGGGCAGTATTTGTTTTTGGCGCTTGCTATATCTTTATTTTCGGCATAATGCAAAAAAAGCAGGCACGCTCAATGGGTGCCTGCTTACAATGATTTTTGGGGGGGTATTATGATTTTTTTATGGTACGGGAGGAGGAGGATAAGATTGTGTGGGTGAGCCGCCTACATTGGCAGCAATAAGCGAGATGGAAATGGCAGCATACGGTTCTTTGATTTTGCCATTGAGTAGTGTTGGCAAATCACCTGTCGAAATGCTGATAAATCCTCTTTCACTCAGCGCAAACGATGTACCAAACGGAAAGCGCGTGCCAAAAGTTTTGTTCAGTTGTATGCCGCCCGACACATAAAAGGCTTCAGGAATAATGCCATAGTCCAAACCAAAAATATAGTTGGGTGTTAGTCCCGAAATTTCGGGATTGAGGGGTAGCAAAATGTCGGTATAGACTTTGAGTTGGTCAATTATTCTATAAGATACATCGATTCGGAGATTGCTTGGGGTCTTTAGATTAACAACAGTTGTGGTATCTTCGGGTGGGGTGAAGTCGAACATATCCATAAGATTGCCCACATTCTGTTGCATTTGATAAGAAGGGGCACCCGTGTTAGTGGTGTCGGTGGGATAGTTAACGGTGCTATTCTGGGTTTCTAAAACGTTTTTGTTCCAACGCATTTTGCCAATACCCAAAGCAGATGCTCCTAAATACAACCTGTCTTTCCAATTGATATTGAAACCCGCACTAAAACTATAGCCTTTGCCCGCATTGCCAAAAATGTTTTTGATATTGCTAAACAAAGTATCCAAATTACCATAGTCTAAGTTGTAGAAGTTGGAAAAAGCGGTGTTGCCTGTTGCTGTGGAGTCTTGTACGTCTAAATTCAAAAAACCAATGCCCCACACATAACGAAAGTTGGCTCCTGCATAAATTTTTAATTTATCGGTGTTAGCCGCCTGCCGACCATAAGAAACGCTGGCTTCGCGCAGGTGGCTGTAACGCACTCTGGAGTTTTGAAGGGTATCTTGCCCCACTTGGTAGTTCACATAATTGGAACCTGTCATAACGGCTGTTCCTATTTTAGGTTGCAAGTCAATGAAGCTATTGATTCGTTCGTTGAGGCTGACTGCCAAACCGCCAAACTGTGGGCGTGTCCATGACATCGAAATCCAATTGATGTTCATGTTGCCATTGAGTTTTAACTGTCCGTTGTTGGACAACAAATTATCCACAATTTGCTGTCTGCCCCCTTGGGATAACGAATCGTTGCTAAATGGCAAAAACATTTTCCACGTATCACTCCGATTAAGGGTGTTGCTGTAGGAATCAAAACCTACCTGAAAAAGATTGAATGAGGAAGATTTGACCTGCACAGCTCCCAGATTGGCAGGGTTGATAATTCCTGAATTGTTGTTGAGGTTGTTTACAATATCACCACAACAAACAGTTCGTCCATCGACATAATAAATTTGCGCCGATAGGATGTGAGCCGATAAGCTCACTAGCAAGCATACAAATAATAAGTTTCGCATAAGTTATAAGGTGAATGGTTTAATAATTGTTATTGATTGCGAAAAGGACACGAATATAGGCGTGATGGTTAGAAAGTATTTTTTTTATTGCATTATTTAGTCATTGTTTTTGATAAATCTCTTTTCATAAGTTTTATGTTACCTATTTAGGGCAGCAAGGTACAGTTTTTTTGGCTATTTTGGTTAAATGTGCTTTTTTTTAGTGCAAAATACGTACTTTTGTCCGCTTTTTAGTCCTTTGGGTTCAATAATTTTTTTTCCATGAAACAGCTACTATTCTTTTTATGTCTTTGTCATTCTTTTTCATTGTTTGCTCAAATTACTCTTGTTGGAACAGTGACCGACCAACAAACCCAAGAACCTTTAGTGGGAGTAGGTATTATTGCTAATCAAAACAAAACCTATAGTACTGTGACCGATGTAGATGGTCATTATAGTTTAAGTTTACCGTTGGGAAAATACCAAATTCAGTTTAGCTCAGTAGGTTTTACTACGCGTAGTGTTGCTATCGAATTGACTCAAGGTCAAACAACGCTCGATGTAACGCTACAAACCGCACAAACAGAATTAGATATGGTGGTCATTAGCGCCAGCCAATATGAAAAACGCATTGCAGAAGAAACGGTGTCTATTGACATCATCAAAAACAACATCATCAAAAACAACAACCTGCAAGATTTGTCCGATGTGGTCGAGCGGGTGCCGGGAGTCAATATCATTGACGGGCAAGCGAGTATTCGTGGTGGCAGCGGTTATGGCTACGGCACGGGCAGTCGTGTGCAAGTGGTGGTTGATGATTTGCCTTTGATTACGGGTGATTTTGGCGAAGTTCGTTGGGATTTTGTGCCAATAGAAAGCGTCGAACAAGTTGAAGTATTAAAAGGTGCTTCGTCGGTCTTGTATGGTTCGTCCGCCTTGAATGGGGTGATAAATGTGCGCACAAGCACTGCCAAATCTGAACCCGAAACACAAGTTAATATGTTCAAAGGGGTGTATTTTAACCCTCGAAACGAAAAAATTAAGTGGTGGCGCGAAAATCAACCCAACTTCACAGGTTTTTCTTTGGTGCATAAAGAAAAGAAAAAAAATGGCGATTATGTTTTTGGCACCAATGCGTATCAACTCAATAGCTATTTGCAAGAAGGCGACCAACAACAAGTCCGCTTTTATCTCAAAACCCGCTATCGTAGCCCCAAGGTCGATAATTTGTATTATGGCGTAAATTTTAACACTATGCTACAAGATTATGGACGCTTCTTTTTGTGGAAACATGCCGATACTGCTGCCTACGAACCTTTTGACGGAGACAATTTTGACCGTTATTGGCTTACCACCATCGACCCATACGTGACTTATATCGATAAACACGGTTTCCAACACAAATTGCGCACACGCTACTACAATTTGGTGCGCTACCGCAGCAGTTGGGAGCCTACCATCGTGTCAAATACCATCTATGGCGAATACCAAATACAAAAACATTTCGGCAACGATTTTACAGCAACGGCAGGTGTTATTAGCAATTTGTTTGGAGGCTGGACCAATTTGTATGACAATGGCAACCAAATTATGTGGACTTATGGCTATGGAGCTTATGGACAGTTAGAAAAAAAATGGGGCAAAGTGTCAACCGTAGCAGGTTTGCGCTACGAAAAAAATACTATCAACAAATTGGTAGATACCCTACAAGCCTCTTTGCCATTGGTGGGCAGATTAGGCATTAATGCCGAACTCACCCGAACAACTTTTCTCCGAGCTTCATTTGGGCAAGGCTATCGTGCGCCAAGCTTGATAGAACGTTTTATTAATGCCGAACTCACAGGCGTTATCAATGTTTTTCCCAATCCAAGTTTGGTTCCCGAACAAGGGTGGAATGCCGAAATGGGTGTGAAACAAGGTTTCAAAATCGGCAATTGGAATGCTTATGTAGATGGTACGGTCTTTTGGACGGAATATAAAAATATGACCGAATTTACTTTTACCAGAATTGGCACAGATATTGGTTTTCAAAACCAGAACGTCAAAGGCGCACGCATTGTCGGTTTCGAAGGCATTGTGTCGGGCGAAGGAAAAATTGGATCTTTGCCTTTCAAAATCTATGGCGGCTATACTTTTACCTATCCAGGCGATTTAGAAACCGATACGTCACAACGAAAAGTAACCGTGTTTTTGGACAATTTGTGGCAAAGTTTTGGTGGTGTCGATTCGCTCCAAAACAGCATCTTGCGCTACCGCTTCCGCAACAACGCCCGCTTAGATGCCGAACTCAACTACAAAAAAATTACCGCAGGCATCACCCTCACCTATAACAGTCCAATGGATAAAATTGATGAAGTATTCTTGTATGTCATTCCCGGATTAAACGATTACCGAAAAACACATACCAAAGGTATTTTGGTAACAGATTTGCGCCTCCTATATCGAGCCTCCAAACAAGATACCATCTCGCTCTTGATCAAAAACATGTTTAATACCGAATACTACTGGCGACCAGGCATCATGGAAGCCCCTGCCAATGTCACTTTACAATATAGAATGAATCTATAGTACCAATAACTCAAAACACAGCATTAAACACAATATTTATGTTTTATTTATTTATTTTCTTATTAATTATGAACTTATACCCGCAGCAAGCCACTGCAACAGAGGTTTCGTCTTCACTATCCAACGCAGATTCTGGTATAATATATACCGTTTCGATGAACGAACCACATACCCATTATTTTGAGGTTAGTATTCAAGTTCCTGTACTTGACAATACAGAATATACCGAATTTAAGTTACCCGTTTGGACTCCCGGTTCCTATTTGGTGCGCGAATTCAGCCGAAAAATAGAAAGCGTTAACGCCAACAACGAACAACAAAAATCCCTATCAGTCAAAAAAATAAACAAAAATACATGGCGCGTAAGCAACAAAAACGCCACACAAATTGTCCTAAGCTATCGGGTTTATTCCTTTGAAGCCTCCGTCCGCACAAGTTTCTTGGACGACACCCATGCAACTATCAACGCTGCAAGTCTGTGCATGTATGTAGCTGGACACCAAAAATCACCTATCAAAATCCGTGTTCAGCCCTATAAAACATGGAAAACCGTTTCGACTGCTTTACCTGCTGTTGCCAATGAACCACACACATTTTCGGCAACCGACTATGACCTCTTGGTCGACTCGCCCATCGAAGTTGGCAACCACCAAGTTGTCAAATTCATGGCTGCCAATGTGCCACACGAATTGCTAATGGTGGGACCACATAACGGCGATGAACAAACAATGGTCAAAGATATTCAAAAAATTGTGGAAGAGCAGGTCAAGATATTCAACGACCACCCTTGCTCCAATTACACTATTTTGCAGACCAATACGGAGGCGATGTATGGTGGCTTGGAACACCTCAATTCCACTCATTTGATGTATCCACGCTGGGACTATCAGCCTGCCTCCAAATACCAACGCTGGTTGGGTTTGATGAGTCACGAGTATTTCCACCTCTGGAACGTCAAACGCCTTCGCCCGTTTGCCTTGGGACCTTTTAACTATGAAGAGGAAAACTATACCGAAATGTTGTGGGTTGCCGAAGGCATTACAAGCTACTACGACGACCTCGTCTTGCGCCGCGCCGACCTTATGACCGAAGAACAATACCTCAATGTGGTAGCAGACAATATTAATAAGGTAGAAAACAACGCTGGTAGCAAAGTAGAGGCTGTTACACAATCGAGTTTCGATGCTTGGATAAAATACTATCGTCCTGACGAAAATTCCGAAAACTGTTGTACCAATTACTATGTACATGGGGCTGTGCTGGGAACATTGCTCGATTTGGCTATTCTCCACCACACCAAAGGACAAAAAAAATTAGACGACGTGATGCGTTATATGTATGAAGAATACTACAAAAAACAACAACGCGGTTTTCACGACGAAGAGTTCCAACAAGCAGTAGAAAAAATAACAGGTGTGTCCATGACCGATTTCTTCCAAAACCATGTCAGCGGCACCAAGACAGTAGACTACAACCAATACTTTGGTTATGTGGGGCTACAACTAAAAAACACCAACAGCAAACCCACTACTGATTTGGGTATAAAAACCAAAGCCGATGGCAACCGTCTTGTCATTGTCACTGTTCTGCGTGGTGGTTGTGGCTACAGTGGTGGCTTGAGTGCCAACGACGAACTGTTAGCAATAGACAATTTTCGTATCACCAACGATGCCCAACTACGCACATACTTAGACACTAAAAAAAATGGTGCCGAAGTTGATGTACTAGTAAGCCGCAATGGTATGCTCACAACAGTACGAATAAAACTACAAAATAATAGTCGTTTTGCAGGAATGCTCGAAGCATTACCCAATCCTACAACCGCCCAAAAACAACTCTACAAACGCTGGTTATCACTCCAATAAAATAAAAAAATAAAACAAATACTTTTTTTATTTTTCTATAAAACACTGATTATCACCAATTTGTGTATTTATGTATCGCATTAATGCAAAGAATTTAAAAAAAACCTTAGCATAGTTAACATTTTTTAACAAAAACTCCTTAACTTTGCGTGCTTTTTTTAACTTTTTAATCTTTGTTGCAATGCGTAAAATTTTATTAAACTTGTCTTTAGGTCTTGCTCTTACAGCAGGCATGTTTGCTTTTGTTAGCTGTGGTGGTTCAGGCGAATCTCACAACGAAACAGCCCCTGCTACAGAAGCTGCTCCTGCTACAGAAGCTGCTGCTCCTGCTGCGGCTGATACCGCTGCTGCTGCTGCTGCTGCTGATACGACTAAACACTAAGGTTTATATCACAGCAAATTTTTAACAAAAAACTGTCCCAGACACGAGGTTTGGGGCAGTTTTTTTATGACCTTATACCTCATCACTATTTTTTAAGGTAGCGAAATAATCGAGCAAAGTTTTGTAAATTGGGCTTTTCTGCAAAACAGCAGGACACCCCACAAAAATCAATAGTTCTTTGGCGCGTGTGAGTGCCACGTTCAGTTTTTTATCTACCGTACCATCACTATTCAAAACATGCAAATTGTTCAACTGTGCGGGGCTGTTAATTGCCATCGAAATGATAATAATTTTTCGCTGACTTCCTTGATAACGTTCAACAGTGTCTATGCTGATTTGGGGCAACAAATCGGGTTTGATACGTCGCTTAATTTCGGCAATTTGCGCGCGATAAGGCGTAATAATACCAATGGTTTCGGCATTAAAATCATCTTGTAATTCTTCATGCAATTGCTCAACCAAATTTGCCACTAATTGAGCTTCTGCTAAATTGGTATTACGGCGGTTTTCGGCAGTAGAAGGTAGAAAAACCACCCGTCTATTACTCACCAAAGCATGTCGGAATTGTGCCGGCTGTTCTTGCCATTCTGCAATTGTTTTGAGTTGGTTATTATAATAATGTTTGTTCGTAAAATACAGAATATCGCTGTGCATTCGCCCTTGGTCTTCGAGCATACCATATGCAAAATCCCATTTGTTTTTTTGGCATTGCAACAATAGGCGCTCAAACATAGAATTGGAAAGATGCGAAAGTCCTATACTTTTCAATGCTTCACTTTGCACAGACACCCCTTTTTCGGGTGTATCTACTGTTCCTTGTTGAATCACAACAGCAGGCAATTGTTTTTCGTCGCCTATCATTATCAAGCGGTCAACATGGGTCGCAACACCAATGATTTGGGGTTCTAACAACTGTGAGGCTTCGTCGACAATGGCTGTTGTAAAGCGCAGCTCGGTGTGCAGTTCGGGATTTCGTTGATAGGTCAATACGGTGGCTAACACAATGCGGCAGTCTTGGATAAGGCGACGAATAGCCAACAAATCTTTGTCGCGCACCTGAGCAGACAACAATTGTTTTTTGTAGGTGGTTGTTTCCGAATGCCCCAAACGTATATAGTACGGTTTGTCGGTTGTTATCAATTCGAGGGCTTCGCACATTTCGTCCACTGCTCGATTGGTATATGCCAACAACAACAAGCGCTCTTGTGGATTTTTGAGCAATTGTACCACCAATTCTTTGAGCATCACCTTTGTTTTACCCGTTCCCGGTGGTCCTTGCAACAAAAAATAGTCTTTGGCAGCAATGGCAAGGTTGAGCAAGGTGTTTTGACGTGGCATTAGTCCTTTGGCAACGATGGGCTGATGATAGTGGTCGAAGCGAGGAGCAACCAAACCGAGCAACAATTGGCGTTTGTGGTCACTACTTCGCAAAAAATTATAGAGATTGGCATACATAGCATCGTAGCCAATTTCTGCTAATTCGGGTTCTATTGCCCATAAATCGTATTTTTTGAAGTATTCTTCGGTCAAAAAAGGATTAATAGGTGCCAATACTATTTCGTCAATAGCATTTTCTTTGATAGTACATCGCAACACCTGATGATGAGTGGGCAATAGGCTTTGGTCAGGTTCTTGTGGATACAACAAAGCAAAATCACCTGTCCTGAAAGTTGCGATTTCGGGTGTAAGTTCAGGTGTTTTCAAAAATCTTAGTAACAAATTGCCCCTACTATCTTTTACCAATTCGTCGAACTGAAGGTGCGATAGCAGGCGATAATTTTTTTGTTTTTCTGCCAAATTGCTGTTCCACAAAGCTGCAAAACCACCTTCGCTTCGTTCGTTGTTGCTGCCCACTTTGGCGGTGCGCTGTTCTTTGGCAATAAACCGTACAAATTCGTAAAAATAATTTTTTTCTAAATCCGAAGCTCGATTCAAGACATGATGAAATTGTTTTATTTCGTTCAGTTGGTTGTCCCACAAACCATCTTTTTCGAAATTGCTGGGCGCAATAAAACTAAGCATCGCCGCAGGGTCTTGGGTCAATTGGTATTCGATATATACCATATAATTCCTGATTTTTAGGGCGTTACGTTTGCTAATAATATCGTTAGGTGCATTGCGCAAAGGGTTATCTATGGGTGCAGCCGATGAATAGAGAATGGCACTCGACCCAATGCGGTCGGGATAGGCACTATCTAACAACAAATTATAGCAAGTTGCCTGCAAAGCGTCTTTTTCGTCTATATCTTTGCCAAAATTTTTGGGATCTTTCGATGTTTTTAATTCCACCACATCGCGCCGATTTATAGGATTTCGATAGGCTACCAACAAGTCGAGTCGCCCGCGCAAACCAAATATATCAGACAAAAAAGTGGGTTCGAGCGACAAAAGGTGTTTTTTATAGGCTCGCAAAAAATCATTGTGTAGGGTCAGAAAGTGAGCTTCGACTTGCTTGAGCAAAGAGGATCGGTCGGCGGGCGTTAGAATAAGTGCTGCAAAAGGTGTTTTTTGGATAATATCGTCAAACAATTCGCTGGCGGTGGCGGGTTGTTCCATAAAATATCTATCCAAATAGTTATTAACAATATTTCCTTTCACAAAATGAATATTGGTGCTGCTACCGTCCATGAACTTTTGGAGTAAATAGAAAAATGGATTGACAGCGCGCCGCAACTGACACGCAGCCACCGACGAGGCATCTATCAAAAAATCGGGGTCGATAGCAATAAGCGTTTCGGGCGAACAATAGAAAGTGTTTAGCGAATCAGTCGTTGCATCTTCGTCATTAGTAGGTTTTTGTTGTACTATATTGGTGAGCGACAAATTGGCATATTTCCACAAAATAGGCTGTAGGTAGAGATAATAGGTATTAAGCCGAATCGAAATTTTTTCGTATTCTTCGTTAGTTGCCGTAACATAAAAATGATTGCTCTGCTGTACTTCCCCAATTTCGGTCACCACAACCTTTAGGGACAAAACTGCATTGGGGTTTGTTGGACTATATTGCTTGGGAGAGGTAAAAATTCGGTCGGCATAACTCTTTATCAAACGCTCAGGAATGCTTTCTTGTGTAACAAAATGCACCAATTCGGCTACTGCTTTGAGGGCAAAATAGAATGCTTCGGACGAAGGTGGCTGGTGGTGGCGTGCAATATTATTCACACTGCGTTCCACTTGTCGCAGTTGTGCCACCAAAGGAGCCGGCACTTGCCACGTGTCAAACACCAATACCGAGCGCGCACGGCTATTGGGAAAAGATTGGTTTTCCCGTTTGGTTAGTTCTATCAACAATAAACTATATACTTCTGCCACATCTAACAAACTTTGGGCAGAGCTTTGCTCTATGCGCTCCAACGCACCTTCGAGCAAAGCATATAAATAGAGGGCTATGTCTTTCATTTGTGCAAAGGTACTACTTTTTAGCAGGAGGTAGAGTGATAAACTTCTAATTAGCTCAAAAAAAATTTGGTGTTGTATAAAAACTGTAGTATCTTTGCAAGGATTTCGCATTTTGTATTGCCAAAACAAAAAACAAACATCAAATTTTATTTATATAATTATTATTTTTCGCATTATGGATATACTTATTCAAGATTTTTTAAATAAATTTGTAGACCACAAACAATATAAAAAACTTTCGGAAATAAGCAAAAATTATACAGTCGAAGCCTGTACCGATTTTTTGACTCGTATGTTTAACTATCATGCCGAACCTATGCAATGGACAGCCGATAATGCAGTTGATGCCTTATTGGATATTGCCAACAATAAGGTAGGAAGTAGGTCTTTTTTCAAAAGTTTAGTGCCTATTACCATTAACATGTGTACTTTTTTGGAAGAACAAGGTTTTATTAAGCCCGATGAAGCAATAATAGGAACTATTATACAAAACAAAGAGGAGATTTGGCGGCAGGCTATTTCCCCTCATAATTGGAGCGCCGAAAAAACCAGTTTAGTCAAAAAACAAGCAGCAGAACACCAACTCGAAGGCACTTCATCGTCCGATTTCTATGGTTTACATTTAGAGGATATTAACGAACCGATGTTTCACCATTTCAACACATTAACCAAACTTTTTACAACCGTCGAATTAGATGAACCATTGGGCAATGATTTGTTACTTCTGAAAGATATTGTGTCTTTTAGAGAAAACCTTAGCCCCGAAAACCTTATCTTATATGATACCTTGCTCAATTCTTTAGAAAAATGGGTATTGCAGGGCTACAGCTATCGCCAAATTTTCGCATTTAGTCATGGTGAATTACCTTTTTTGATGGAATTATATCTTTTGGGCGACGAAATAGGCATTATGCCCACTAAACCTATTATACCCGAAGGATTATTTAAAAATTACCAACAGTTTAACGAAAAACTAAATACCCTCAACTTGTGGGATTTGTCTTGGCTCTATGTCAGTTTAGCATCATTTGCCATTTCGGGAAGCAAAACAACAGTAGCCTTAAGTGATAAACCCTACCATGCTCCCACCAAATTGGGGCGCAACGATTTGTGTAGTTGTGGTAGTGGAAAAAAATACAAAAAATGTTGTGGCAAATAAATTACCTTTTTACATAGATATTCACGCCCACCATTTACCCGCCACACCTTCCAATGACGTATTGACAGTACTCAATAGGCTACCTCTTGACCCAATGCCTATTACATCTAACAGCAATGTTTATTATTCGGTGGGTTGGCATCCTTGGTGGGTCAATGAACAATCACCCATCGACTGGGACAATTTTGCTTTCCAACTCCAACAAAGTAACACCATTTTGGTAGGCGAATGTGGCTTAGACCACTTGCGCGGCGCACCATTGACGATACAAATACCTATTTTTGAACAACAGATCCGTTTGGCACAAAAATACCAAAAACCGATTATTGTACACTGTGTCAGGGCTTGGAGCGAATTAATATCCTTGCGTCGCTCAACCCAAAACACTATACCGATGATAATTCATGGTTTTGTGGCTAAACCAACAGTCCTACAAATGCTCCTATCTGCCAACTGCCATGTTTCTTTTGGAACTGCCTTGTTGCGTTCCAATCCTGTGCTGCACCATAGTTTTCGGACTATGCCCGCCAATAAACTGTTTTTAGAGACCGACGACAGCCAAATACCCATTCAAGAAATCTACCAAGCCGCTGCTGCTATCCGCAAAATATCAGTAGAGGAATTATCAAATATTTTGCACAAAAATTGGAACAGTTTGTTTTGTAATAGCATATAAAAAAATCGGTATTTTGTCATAGATTCAAACTACAACAAAATACCGATTGTGACAATAATTTTTGTGGCATTTATAGTGACAAGAGTTCTTTGTCTTTGGCATCTACAACCTTGTCAACCTTTTCTACATACAGGTTAGTTAATGTTTGAAGTTGGCTTTCGCAACCTTTTTCTTGGTCTTCGGACAAACCCAACTTCAACATTTTTTTTATTTTATCTTTGGTGTGTTGACGAACATTCCTAATGGCAATTTTGGCATGTTCGCCTGCGGCTTTCACTTGTTTGACCAACTGTAAGCGACGGTCTTGTGTCAAGACAGGAACTACCAAACGAATAACATTACCATCGTCCGAAGGAGTCATGCCCAAATTGGCAGCTAATATTGCCTTACTCACGGGCTGCACCATACTCTTGTCCCATGGTTGGATGAGCAGTGTGCGACCATCAGGCGTAGTGACATTGGCAACCTGAGCAATAGGCGTACTAACACCATAGTAGTCAACATGCACACCATTGAGCATTGCAGGTGTGGCTTTACCCGCTTGAATGCCGCCCAATTCTTTTAACAAATGGTCAACAGCGGCATCCATCTGTTCTTCTGCCACTTCTATTTCTAAATTTGCTTCTTCTATCATTACTTATTTACTGGTTTATTTTAGAAAAATCGCCGCAAAAGTACAAAAAATTGCTCAAATAGAAAAAAAATTATCCCAACGAAAAATATTTTTCATCTTTAGCTGCAATTTAAATACAAATGCCAAAAAAAAACCTTAATTTTGTCGTAAAAAAACAAAACACACCTATTCCTTTCATCGTCAAAAATTAAACATCCATACTATAATATGAGCAGCATTAACAAAGTCATGCTAATGGGACGTTTGGGCAAAGACCCCGAAGCCTACCATTTTGAAAGTGGTCGTGCAAAAGTTACCTTTTCGCTCGCTACTTCCGAAACATTTACCCGCGACGGCAATCGCGAAGAAGTTACCGAATGGCACAACATTGTCATGTGGGATAAATTGGCAGAAATTGCCGAAAAATATCTCAAAAAAGGTAAACTTATTTACGTAGAAGGCAAAATTAAAACCCGCTCTTGGGATGACAAAGACGGCAATAAACGCTATACTACCGAAATTTTAGCCGATAAAATGACCATGATTAGCACAGGCGATGGACAAGGTGGCAATAGCGGTGGCAATAGCGGTTATGGCAACAGCGCCGATAGCCGCAGCAACACTCCTCGTATAGAAGACCACAATCCACCACCACCAAGTGACTTAGATGACCTGCCTTTCTAATCCGCTTAATTTTTTAAATAATCTTTTTTTACAATCCCGTTATAGTATTTTGCTATAACGGGATTTGTATTTAGCTATAGTTTTCCACATTCCCATTGTTTATCAACACAATAAATGTGGAAAACTATTCAAAAATGCACATTCCACCCTTATTATACACACAATTTATCCACAGTTGTTCACATTTTCGTTTCTTGAGTCTCTATATACCAATTACCCTAATACGCTAATCATTCCAATTCACAAAAAAGCTCTTAGCGACAATTTTAGCTCCCTCTTGACAACTACCACACCCTAACTCAGCGCCAAAGCCCTCTACCGTTTTTTTTGCCACAATACAAGCCTTACTTCGTTGCCACACCTCGCCGCCCAACAATGTCTTTTTGTATTTTGTTCAGACTATTCGATTCCTCACATCAAGAACAATCCACACACACTAAATACCAAAATTATAATATTTAGAATCAGATTCTGTATACAGTATACGGCTGTGGATATGTGGATAAGTAGCAAAAATGAAACTTATCCACAGCCAATATGCCATAATACACAACTTATCCACAGCCTAATTACGGCAAAATGTGCTGTTTATGTGTTTATTCACAATATTGTGGATAACTTTGTGTGGATAAACAAGCTGTGGATAAATTGGAGAGTGTTGTGTATAAAATGTGCATAAGCATTTTTTTATACACACTAATCCACAACGACATTTTTATACACTATACAAGCCATGTTGTCCACACTAATCCACACACTAATCCACATAAGTTGATAATTTTTGCCAAGCATAAATATGGCAAAAAACCGTCTTTATGTAATCTTTTTTTTGTAATGTGTATAAGCTAATAATGCTCATTTGATGTGGATAAGTGTGTGGAAAACCATGATTTATCCACATTTTACCCAACTTATACACACAAATTTCCTACCCAAAACGAATTAGCAATCTGCTATTGTGGAAAAGTAAACAACCATTTTGAAAGCCTATTGTGATAGTTTAGAGACAAAAAACAGGTTCGCTTAAGTATTTTATCCACATTCGTTAAACTAAAAACTGTTTTAATTGTCTAAGCGGTATAATTCAATAATATACCATTATGAAAAAAACAATTCTGCTCTTTGTGGCTACTTTCGTAGCATATTTTACTTTTTCTGCCAATCTTTTTGCACAAGAAACAAATGATGCTGCTCGCATTGCACGTTCTACGATATATATAGAAGCAGGTGGTCCTGGTTTGATAACTTCGTTTAACTATGACTTTCGCTTCAAGAAAGCCAACGATGGTTTGGGCATGCGTTTGGGGATAGGCGGTTTTATGTTAGATGGTGATGGGGTGTTGACAGTTCCTGTTCAGCTCAACTATTTATCAGGCAAACACAACAACTACTTTGAAATAGGCGCGGGCATTAGCTATTGCTCTTCATCGGGAACTTTGTTTATGACCGATTCTGGGAGTAACAATAGCGTTATTGGGTCGCTTACGTTTGGCTATCGTTATCAACCCAAAAAAGGCGGTGTAAATTTCCGAGCAGGTTTATCTCCTATTTTTGGCAATAATGATGATGGTGGTTTCTTTATTCCCTACCTCCCTTATCTTTCGTTGGGCTACACCTTTCCGGGCAAAAATCATTAATCAAAAAATATTTTGGCATTTCCCCACAAGTTAAGCAATAACAAAAAAACGACCCTCAAAAAGGGTCGTTTTCGTTTTAATACATCAATTTATAGATACTGCCAGGCAAGGCTTTCACCAGATTTCTAAATTCCATGTTCAGTAAGGTTGCCGATACTGTGCCTTGCTCCAAAGCAGTGTAATAGCAAATAACATCGATGTGTGCTGTTTTTTTCTCCCGCAGCAAATTCATAATCAGTAACTCGTCCTCACTTAGGTCGAGCAACAATTGGGTTTGTGTGCTATCAGGTTTGGGCGATTCGCCTTTTTCCCAGCCATAATACGCAGCAATATCTTGTGCCGACTCTACAAGGGTTGCTTGGTTTTGTTTTATCAACCAATTACAGCCTGCCGACATGCTATCGTCCACACGTCCAGGAAAAGCAAAAACGTCGCGATTGTAGGCAGCCGCAGCTCGCACAGTCACCAAACTACCTCCTTTCATGGGTGTTTCCACCACAATTGTCCCATCGGCCATGCCTGCGATAATGCGATTACGGCGCGGAAAATTATCACGTTCGGGCAGCACTTGCGACACAAATTCACTGACTATACCGCCATTTTCCATCATTTTTCGAGCGAGGTCGGCGTGTTCGAGTGGATATACACGGTCTAAGCCATGTGCCAAAACACCAATTGTTGGCAGATTTTGCTGCGCACAATGCCAATGTATTTGGTAGTCAATGCCATACGCCAAGCCGCTCACCAACAGAACATTATAGTCCTGCAAATCTGCTACCAATTTTTGACAGATATCGCGCCCATATTGTGTGGCTTGGCGCGTGCCAACTACACTCAACACGCGCCGAAATTCTAATGAACCTGTGCCTTTGAAATACAACAACACGGGTGAATCGGCACACAGTTTTAAGCGTTGTGGATAGTCAGGCTCTAAATAATTGAGAACACGAATTTGGTTTTTCTCAATAAATTTGAGTTCCCGCTCGGCGCGTTTTCGGTATTGTGGCGCTTCTAATACCGTATCTACCATTTTTTCACCTAAACCCGGAATTTTGAGTAGTTGGCTTTTAGAAGTATTGTGTACACGCTCGATGCTACCACAATAACTCACCAAAGTTTTAACAGTTATGTTACCCACAGTGGGTATCAAAAGCAGGGATAAGTAGTCCAATAATTGTTGTTCGGTCACGACAAAAAGGTAAAAAAAACGTCTTTATGCCGTTGCCTTGTGTGGAGCAACAGCCGACGAAAGTAGTAAAAATAAGTAAAAAAGGGAGAAAATTGGGTTTTATTGTCTAAAATGTGCAAACAATTGTCCTAATTGGTCTTTCAATTGTTTGCGATGAATAATTTTGTCCAAAAAACCATGTTCGAGCAAAAACTCCGATGTTTGAAAGCCATCGGGCAAGTCGCGCCGTATGGTTTCTTTAATGACTCTTGGTCCAGCAAAGCCAATGAGTGCATTGGGTTCTGCCACGTTTAGGTCGCCCAACATGGCAAAAGAAGCTGTTACGCCGCCTGTTGTTGGGTCGGTCATTAGGGAGATATAGGGCAGTTTGGCTTCGGCGAGCAATGTCAGTTTGGCTGACGTTTTTGCCATTTGCATTAGCGAAAATGCCGATTCCATCATACGAGCTCCTCCCGATTTGGAGATAATGAGCAATGGTAAATGGTGTTCGAGGCAATGGTCAATAGCACGCGAAATTTTTTCGCCCACTACAACACCCATCGAGCCACCAATAAAACTAAAATCCATACACGCCACCACCAATTCACTACCGTTCAACTTGCCAACTGCTACTTGCATTGCATCGTCCAAACCTGTTTTTTTCTGTGATTGTTGGAGGCGTTTTTTATATGAGATAGAATCCGTGAAATCAAGAGTGTCTTTGGCTATCAAATTGCCAAACAATTTGCGTGCTGTTCCTTTGTCAAACAAAATTTCGAAATATTCTTCCGACCCAATGCGGCTGTGGTAGTCACAATTGGTACACACCCACAAATTGTTTTTGTGGGCGCGGGTGGTGGTGGTGGTTTTGCATTGCGAACAGCGGTGCCACAAACCATCAGGCACTTCTTTTCGTTCCGACATTTGGGTATGAATGCCTTGTGTTACGCGTCTAAACCAATTCATAGTATTTTTTTTTGAGTAATGAGAAAAAATAAGTTTACATCGATTTTGTTCGTCCGCCATCAACGGGCAGATTGATGCCATTGATATAGGCGGCGGCAGGTGAGGCTAAGAATGTTACAGCGGCTGCCACTTCTTCGGGAGCCGCAAAACGTCGAGCAGGCACATAAGACAACATCGTATCGATAACCTCTTGTTCGCTTTGTCCCGACTGCTTTATTTTGATGTCCACAATGGCTTCCAAACGTTGGGTGGCAGTGAAACCGGGCAACACATTATTGACAGTAATACCAAATCGCCCGACTTCGGTAGACCATGTTTTTGCCCATGCTGCTACTGCGGCTCTGGTAGTATTTGATACTCCCAAACCTTCGATAGGTTCTTTGACTGATGTGGAAATGATGTTAATAATCCGTCCAAAATTGGCTTTTTTCATGCCTTCCAAAACGGTTTGTGCCAATAGTTGGTTACATACCAAGTGGGCTTGGTAGGCATTTAAAAAAGCCTCGGGCGAAGCCTCAACGATGGAGCCGCTGGCAGGACCACCCGTATTGTTGATAAGGATATGGAAACTTTTTTGCGTGATTTGTAAATAAGCTTGCACGCTTTTAGCGACAGTTTGGGGTTGCGAAAAATCGGCTACCAAAAAGTCATGTTGTTGTGTTTCGGTGCGTGGCAGTTGTGACAAAACGAGCTGGAGGCGCGAAGCATTGCGCGCCAACAAGGTAATATTTGCTCCTAAAAGTGCCAATTCAATAGCTACTGCTTTTCCGATGCCTTGACTACTGCCACACACAAGGGCGTTGTAGCCGTCTAATCTTAGATTCATGTTTAAAGTGGTTTAAATCAAGGCAAAGGTAGGGTATTTAATCGGATTTTTATAGTTAATTGATGTTTTTTTCTTCAAAAGCTATTTTTCTGCTAATTTCTTTGTATCTTTGCCCCGCGAAGTGCAATATTGTTTTGTTTCATCACCTAAAAAAACATTATGGAAAGAAGTGCAATACATGCAACGGTTATCGATATTCTAAAGAAATATACTCGAAAACCTGAAGTTTGGGACACGGCTACCGATGATTCCAAAATCTTACAAGACCTAAAAATCAATTCTGCTCGTTTAGTAGACATTACCTTAGAATTGGAGGATACTTTTGATATTGAAGTAGACAACGATTCTATGGACAGAATTGTTACCATCAAAGATACAGTTGATATTGTTGCCGAAAAATTGGCGTAACTTTATTAACTTTTGTTATGAAAAAGCCCGTCTATCCTACAATGGATAGACGGGTTTTTTTGATTATTATAAGTGCAACATATTGGATACCTCAACAAACTTCTATAGTTTCAAGGTCAAACGTGCCAAGATGTTCGTACCATTGATATCAAAGTGTGATGAATCGTAACCTGCTTGCCAGTAGCGTCCGTTGAACGAGATGTCGTTGCGAACTTGTGCATCGGTTTTGTCGGCAGGCAAGTCAAACAATTTGTAGGAAGGAATAACGTTGGCAATATTATTAACACTCAACGAAAGTCCTAATTTTTCACTAAATTCATATCCTAATACCAAATCGGTCAACACTTTGGGGTCAAAAGTTAGGTAACTACCCGCAGGAAGGTCGGCATTGCGGAATGTGGCAGGACCAAACAAGGTATTGTTTACTCCTATATTCAGGCGATTGATTTGATAATCCAAACCTAAAATACCTTTATATTTGGGACGAGCGGTCAATACCAAAGCTTTTTCTACATTGTTGAAAATACTTGCGCCTGCATCTGCAATAATTTGTGGTGTGTTGGCTTCTCCATCTTGTTCATTAACATTATAGTTAAACGCTAAATTGGCGTTCAAATGACCTGTACCTAAACGCATTTTGCGATAACTTGCCACAAAATCAACGCCTTGTGACACGGTATTGATACCATTGATGAAGAAACTTACTGCACTTACACCACTGCTTGTTAGTGCGTTGTAAAGAGCACTAGTATCATCATCAGCGTCAGAACTAATGCGCGAACTCAATACAATACGGTCGTCAATAGCAATGCGGTAGTAGTCGATGGTAATGCTCAAACGGTCAGTAGGGTTCAGACCAACACCAGCAGTAAGGTTTAAAGATTTTTCGGCTTTCAGTTTAGGAACACCCAATTTGCGGACAGTCGGGTTGTTGTTGTTCAAAATGCCTTCTAACACAATATTCCCACCACTAAATGTTGCTTGCGAAACTTGTAGGTTGATTTGGTGCAAGGAAGGTGCGCGGAAACCAGTGGAGGCAGAAGCACGAATGGTTGCAAAATCCTGAATTTTATAACGTGTCGAGGCTTTCCAAACAAAAGCGTTACCAAAATCGCTATATTTTTCGGCACGAGCAGTCAAACCCAAAAAGAAATCTTTGGTGAAATCGAAACCCAAATCGGCATAACCACCATAGTTGAAACGGGTAAATACGCCCGCATTTTCGTCACGAATACCGGGGAAAGAGTTAGCTCCTTCTGATTTGTAAGAGGCAGTATCACCAGCAATAATTTCGTAGGTTTCGTTGCGAATTTCTGTACCAAGCCCCAAACTTACTTTATCGCTTAAGGCTTTGCTAAGGTCTATGTTTCCTACATTGTGTTTGAATTTGTAACCACCGGGGCGGAAGGAAGTGGGACTTGCTGCACCCAAACCGCGATTCAGCGTACCATTCACATAATAAAGTTGTCCGTTACCACCTGTGGTAGCGCTCACATCAACTTTCCAACCACTTTCGCTTTCGGTTTTGTAACCAACAGTCGCATTATAGTCGTTGAGGTTGCCATCAAAAGTAGGGTGATAGCCTAAGTATTCTTCTCCCGGTTGGTGCAACAAGAAGTATGGGTCTTGTCTCCAGTAGGGAGTACGATAGTTGGCATAGCTAAACACGCGTTTGAACACATAAGCCGCATTGCCATATACTTGCGATTTTTCTCCCACATTAATACCTGCATTTACACCAAAATTGGCAGAAGTAATTTCAGGTATACCGTTGATATTTTTACCATCGGGATATTTTGACAGGAAATTATAAACATCTATACTATCTTGTGGTGTTTTTCCTGTTAAAGTATTAATTTCCGCTTTTGGGTCTAAATCGCCTGAACGGTTAGTGCGGTTTTGTTGTTTAAATGCCAAATTGTAGTTCACAAAACCACCATTGTCAAAAGATGAGCCTGTGTTGATATTGGTGCCGAACATCAAACCATCGCCTTTGGTGTAGATACCTGATTGCAAAGTGGCTTCGGTATACTCTACACGGTCTTTCAAAATTATGTTCATAACACCTGCCATAGCATCAGAACCATATTGGGCAGAAGCACCATCACGCAAAATCTCTACGCGTTTGATAGCACCTGTTGGAATAGCTGCCAAATCGGCACCTGTTTCGCCTTTGCCTACAGTGTTTTGTACATAAACTAAAGAACTCATGTTTTTACGTTTGCCGTTAATCAAAATCAAAGTACGGCTGGGACCCAAGTTGCGCAATTCGTAGGGGTCTAATAACGAAGTGGCATCTTGCACGGGCAAGTTATTGGAGTTGAATGATGGCACGCGATACTGCAATGCCTTGTCAAATGTCACTTGTCCTGAAGCGGTGATTTCTTTGGCTGTTAGATTGTCAACAGGGAGGGGTGTATCGGTGTAGGTGCGTTGTACGGCACGGCTACCTACGGCAATTACGACTTCTTTTAGTTCATTTACTTCTTCAGCTAACTGAACATTCATGTTGGAAGAAACCGCCAAGTCTTGCGAAATATACCCTACCGAAGAGAATCGCAAGGTGCTTACACCGTTGGGTACCGATAAAGTAAAATTGCCCGAATCATCGGTTGTGGTGCCGCCTTTACTGCCGTTTAAAGTAAAAGTAACATTGACACCCGGAATTGGAGAACCATTGGCTTTGTCAGAGACTTTGCCCGAAACGGTTCTGTTTTGAGCCCAAGCTACTAAACTCATAGTAGCCATGACTAAGATGATGGTGAAACGTAAAAATTTTCCCATAAAGTTGGATTTTAGTAAGATTTTTTAGTTATAAACTAAGTAATTATGGACATAATTTTATTTTTGAAGAGGTTGCCTAAATAATTGCGGAAAGGTAATAACTTTGTGCCGTTTTTTTATCATAAATCAAGAATATTTTTTTTGTGGTAACGGTCTAATTTATTTTACAAGTAAAAAAATTACAATGACTTTTTGTTTTACAGCTAATTGGCATCATCTAACGGAGCGCTGGTCACAATGTTTATTGTTAGTCATAACAAGTTGCATGAGTAACCTTGTTGGAGCGCAAAATTTTCCTTCCATGATGCAACTTTCTGATGATGGACATCAACTTATCGTCGGAAAACAAGTGCTTTCTGGATTTTATAACGATTCTATAGTACGAAGTATTTATTTGACTTTTCCCAACACCAACTATTGGACACAGCTAACGAACAACTACAACAGCCATACTGATCTGCCTGCTACAATGGTATTTGATGGAGAGACCTATGATAGTGTGGGAGTGCGTTTCAAGGGACAAACTTCCTACATGAATGTTAGCGGTCAAAAGAAATCGTTTAACATTACCACCGATGCTTTTATTGACGGACAAAACGTAAAAGGTTACAACATTACTAACCTAAATAATTGTTTTGATGACGCTTCTTTTTTGCGTGAGGTGTTGTATCTCCATCAAATTCGTCAACATATTCCCGCTGCCAAAGGCAATTATGTGCAGTTGTATCTCAACAACGAAAGTTGGGGACTTTATGCCAATGTCCAACAACTGAACAAAGATTTTTATGAAGAATGGTTTTTGAGCAACGATGGCACCAATTGGCGCGCCGACCGACCTGCGGGTACTAGCGGTCCTGGTCCTGGCGGCGGCGGCATGTGGGGTGATGGTACAGCCGCACTCAACTATCTGGGTAGCGACACAACCGAATACCAACAATATTATACCCTCAAATCAACCACCGACTCCGACCCTTGGACAGATTTGGTGCAAGTGTGTGATGTGTTGAACAATACACCTGCTGCCGACATAGACTCGGTCTTAAACAAATATATGGACGTAGATAGGGCTTTATGGTTTTTGGCAAGCGAAAATGCCTTTGCCGATGACGACAGCTATATATACAAAGGCAAAATGGATTACTATGTATACCAAGAAAAAGAAACAGGCAGATTCACGCCCCAAGAGTATGATGGTAATAGCGCTTTTCATTTGCAAGCCACCACAAGTTGGTCGCCTTTCTATCATGCCGAAAACGTAAATTATCCATTGCTTAACAAACTTTTGGCGGTGCCTGCTTTGCGCCAACGCTATTTGGCACACCTTCGCACCATTATTGCGCAAGAAATGGACGTGCCAACCGTTAATGCTACCATCGATTATTACCGCAATTTGATAGATACGTTGGTGCAAGCCGATACCAAAAAATTGTATAGTTATACCCAATTTAATACGCAAATCAACGACTTGCGAAATTTTGTGAACAACCGCCGCAACTATCTATCGAGCAACACCGAAGTAGCACAACCCACACCTACTATCCATAGTGCCAGCCATTTTGTGAATGGTGTGGAATGGGAACGACCACAATCGACCGAAACGGCAAATGTTTGGGCAACAGTCACTTGTGACCAAGGCATAAATGCGGTATGGCTTTATTATTGTAATGGTTTGGTGGGCAAATTCAGCAAAACTTTGATGTTTGACGATGGTATGCACAACGACAATACTGCCAACGACGGAATTTATGGCGCTACCATTCCTGCTATGCAAGGCGGTAGCTGGGTGCGTTACTACATAGAAGCGGTGTCAAACAATCCTGCCAAAACAGCAAGTTACTTGCCTGTTGGTGCCGAACATGATGTTTTTGTGTATTTAGTGCGTCCCGATGTGGTACCCAATTCTCCAGTGGTTATCAACGAATTGATGGCAGCTAACCAACAAACAGTAGCCGACGAAATGGGAGAATATGACGACTGGGTTGAGTTGTATAATCGCTCCAACGCCACAGTTGATTTGAGCAACTATATTTTGACCGATAATGACCTGAATTTGGAAAAATGGCGCTTTCCCGAAGGTACAACCATAGCACCCAATAGTTATTTAATTGTTTGGGCGGACGAAAATGGTAGTCAAGGTGATTTTCATGCCAATTTTAAACTATCTGCTTCCAATGGAGAACGCTTATCGTTGCTCGATGCCAATGGTGCTGTATTGGACGAAGTAAGTTTTGGGACACAAATGACCGATTCGTCTTGGGCGCGCCTGCCCAACGGAACGGGTAGTTTTGTGACTACTTATGCCACTTTTGCCCAAAATAACGAAAATGCCTTAGCCACCAACACCATCAACCAGCCGACTTTGCGCCTATATCCCAATCCCACCAAAGACCTGTTGCATATCTTGTTGCCAACAGCTATGCCGCAAAAATTGCCTATACAAATCATAGATATGTATGGACAAGTGCTATTGGCTACCGAAGCGACTCAACAGCATATTGTTTTAGCAACACAACAACTGCCAAGCGGTTTGTATGTGGTGCGTTGTGGCGAAATGAGTACTAAATTGATAATAAAATAATATTTCGTTTATATAGTCGGCTACTAAGTAACAAAATTTAGTAGCCGATTTTTATAATAGATAAAATAATTTAATTGTGCTTTATAGCAAAAGTGATGTATAGAAAATAAAAATTTCTTAGAAATATTTTCACAAAGAAACACAGAAACCAAAATCTTTGTACTTTTGTACATTCTTTAATTGTACAAAAAAAAACACACATGAAATCTATTAAATTTATTGCATGTTTTTTATTACTAATGTGCTTTAACTCGCAATTATCTGCACAACTTGGTATGGGTAAACCCTCAGAAATCAAAGAGGTCATGGAACGTTCCCTCATTGTGATTGTAGAAGAACCAGATCCGAAAATTATCAAAAAATTTGATAAAAAAGGTTTAAAAGCGGAGAAAAAAATCTATACTGACGATCTAAAACTTTATAATGCCAATATGAAAGAAATGGTAGAAAAGTATTGGAAAGGCAATAATAAAAAAATTCTCTACAAAACACTTGAGTCTGTAAAAAAACTTAAGGGCGAACAAAGTACTAAGTATGCGTTATTGTATTGTGTACCCTCTGTGCCGTCGCGAAGAGGTGGATTTGGTTCTATGGAAGGTATGAACAAAATAGCCAATTTAAGAGCAATAGACGAAGGAGGTAATCATGGTAAAATGGTAACCCACCTGATAATTAAAAAAATAGAAGACCTATACAAAGTTCCCGTTTTTATGGCACCTTTAGTTGATATATTCCCAACTAAATCAAGTATTAAGTTTGGCATACACGAAATAGATACTTATTTTGACTATCGTATTCGCAAAATAGAAGATAAAGAAAAAATAGACCCCATTAAACAACAAAAAGAAGAAGCAACTAAAAATGCCCCCAAACTGAAAGATATGACTCTACTCATTCGCAAAGATTTTTTAGAGGAAGGTACTACTAAAGAGGAACTCAAAGCAGTATATCCCTATTCATTTAAACTACAGTCTCTTAATGAATATGAAGAATTAGTGCTGCAAGAAGACGAAAAATATGCTTATTTGGTGACACAACCTGTCTTAATTTCGAGTTCGCGATCCAACATGGTGATAATCATACACAAAATATATGCTGCCAAAGATCGTACTTTGTTGGGATTAATTACGCCCGGAACGGGAAAAGCTATAGTAGGTAATTTGTTTCGTGTCGGTACCACTTCAGGAAGCTATGTTAACGAAGAAATAATGAAAAAATTCGCAGAACAAATAAGCGGCGAAGAAGAAGACAAAGACAAGAAACAGAAAAAATAATCCATATTGCCTTTACCTATAAACACCAAACCCGCCCT
>JAEUUX010000153.1 GCA_016787295.1 Chitinophagales bacterium | reverse complement strand
ATTGGTGTGTGTACTTGTCGAATGGCTGTGTGTACTTGTCGAATGGCTGTGTGTACTTGTCGAATGGCTGTGTGTACTTGTCGAATGGCTGTGTGTACTTGTCGAATGGCTGTGTGTACTTGTAGCAAGAGGATATTGTGTTTTTGTTTTTGTGGGTTTTGAGGGATTTGTGGGGTGTTTTTTGTTATTCTTATTGTTTCTTGAATCATGTCACCCCTTTGGGGTTTATGTTAAATATATTGTTGTGGGGTTTTGCTATAAATTTATCACCCTTTCAGGGTTTTTTGGTGAGGCAAATTGTTGTTTTGTTATGTTGGGATATTATTTTGTTATTTATTTTGGTTTTTGGGGTGCGGTGGGATTGATGCACTGATACAAGTATCGGTGCTACCTGTTTGTATTATTGTTTCTTGAATCATGTCACCCCTTTGGGGTTTATGTTAAATATATTGTTGTGGGGTTTTGCTATAAACTTATCACCCTTTCAGGGTTTTTTGATTGTTCATGGGGGTTTTGTAATTATTAATGGGTAATTGTTAATTGTTAATGTCTGTGTGTACTTATAGCAAGGGGATATTGTGTTTTGGGTTTTTAATGTTTTGAGCAATTTGGGGGGGGTGTTTTGTTATTTTTGCTGGGTTTTGAATTATGTCACCCCTTCGGGGTTTATGTTAAATATATTGTTGTGGGGTTTTACTATAAACTTGTCACCCTTTCAGGGTTTTTTGATTGTTGATAGGAGTTTTGTAATTGTTAATTGTTAATTGTTAATTGTTAATGCTTGTGTGTACTTGTCGAATGGCTGTGTGTACTTGTCGAGTGGCTGTGTGTACTTGTCGAGTGGCTGTGTGTACTTGTCGAGTGTCTGTGTGTACTTGTCGAATGGCTGTGTGTACTTGTCGAGTGGCTGTGTGTACTTGTAGCAAGAGGATATTGTGTTTTTGTTTTTGTGGGTTTTGAGGGATTTGTGGGGTGTTTTTTGTTATTCTTATTGTTTCTTGAATCATGTCACCCTTTTGGGGTTTATGTTAAACATATTGTTGTGGGGTTTTGCTATAAACTTATCACCCTTTCAGGGTTTTTTGGTGAGGCAAATTGTTGTTTTGTTATGTCGGGATATTATTTTGTTATTTATTTTGGTTTTGGGGGTGCGGTGGGATTGATGCACTGATACAAGTATCGGTGCTACCTGTTTGTCTTATTGTTTCTTGAATTATGTTAGCTCTTCGGGGGTTATGTTAAATATATTGTTGTGGGGTTTTGTTACAAAATGTCATCTCTTTCGGAGTTTTTTGGTGTGATGGGGTTGTATTTTGCTTTTTTTTGTTAGTTTTTTTTGTTTTACTTTTTAAAATGTTGTTTTTATGACTTTTCAGTTATTTAGTTCTCACGGAAAGACCCTTTTTGAAAGGGATTTGTCGCTGCCTGCTTATAAAGTGGAGCTTTCGCAGCGTTTGGTTGCTCCTGCTAATTATATTGCTTCGGCTGCATTGAGTAATGCGGTGAATGTGGCATTGACGTTGGGACAGCCTTTGTTGGTTACGGGCGAGCCGGGTACGGGTAAGACGCAGTTGGCTGCTGCTGTTGCGTATCAGTTGGGTTTGCCTTTGTTGCGTTTTAATACTAAAACGACTTCGACGGCTCGTGATGTTTTGTATCATTATGATTCGTTGCGACATTTTCATGATGCACAACTGAAAAAAGAGGGAGATTTGTCTATTGATTCTTATATTGGGTTGCAGGCTCTGGGTAGGGCTATTGCTCAATCAGATGAGGTTCGTTCGGTGGTGTTGATTGATGAAATTGATAAGGCTCCGCGCGATTTTCCTAATGATTTGTTAGATGTGTTGGAAGATATGTGCTTTGAATTGAAGGAAACTTCACGGTTGGTTAGCTTGGCAGCGCCGAGTAATCGCCCTATTGTGGTGATGACGAGTAATTCGGAGAAGCATTTGCCCGATGCTTTTTTGCGTCGTTGTGTTTATTATCATATTTCTTTTCCTGATAAGGAGCAGTTGATTAGTATTGTTAATGAACGGTTGGAATTGGGGAGTTCTTTTACGGATAATATGAAGTCGGCTGCTATTGATTATTTTTTGCAGGTTAGGCAGTTACCGGGACTCTATAAAAAGCCTGCTACGGCGGAGCTTTTGTCGTGGATTCATGTTTTAGATAAGCTGAAGGTGGATTTTAGTGACCTTGATTCGCTGCAAATGAATAAGCGTTTGCAAGAAACATTGGTTGTTTTGGCAAAAAATCAAGAGGATTTGGGTCGTTTGCAGTAGGGGTTTGTTAGTTATTAGTTGTTAATGGAGGGAGGGGGGATGGTTAATTGTTAATTGTTAATGGTTAATTGTTATTATTTTGTTGGGGTTGGGACTTTTTTAACCACATAAGGCAGATATGGGGACATAAGTGGGGAAGATGTTAGGGGGTGGAGTGATGTGGGCTTTTTAATTGTTAATTATTAATTGTTAATTGTTAATGTTTTTTTGGGGTAGCAGTTTTTTTTAACCACATAAGGCACATAAGGACACATAAGTGGGGAAGATGTTAGGGGGTGGAGTGATGTGGGCTTTTTAATTGTTAATTATTAATTGTTAATTGTTAATGTTTTTTGGGGGTAGCGTTTTTTTTTAAACACATAAGGCAGATATGGGGACATAAGTGGGGAAGATGTTAGGGGGTGGAGTGATGTGGGCTTTTTAATTGTTAATTATTAATTGTTAATTGTTAATGTTTTTTGGGGGTGGGTTTATGTGTGTGTTATGGGTGGTATTATCTTTGTTTTAGTTTTCATAGTGGTGGGAAAATTGGGTTGTGTGTTGTTGTTTTGGTATAAAAAAAAGCGTTCCCTTGTTTGTTGGGAACGCTTGTGTTGTTTTTTGAGGCGGTGTTGCTCGATGTTTTTTTATAGTTCTATAATTATGCCTATGGTTGGTAGGATTGTTCCTTGTTCGTTGGGGATTTTTTTGAGGAGGTATCTTGTTGGGTCGTTGGGGTCTATGATGGGTTGGTTGTTGCTGTCTCTTAGGACGTTTAAGATGTCTTGTGTTTTGCTTTTGAACCCGTATACGTTTTGTATGTCAAAAAATAGGTTGAGACTCCATCGTTTAAAGAACCATTTTTTATCGATTCGCATGTCTAAGGCATGGAATGGGTCGCTTCGTTGGTCGTTTAGTCGGGTGTAATCTACTACTGCGCTGTTGTTTACGTTCCAGATGGGTATTAGGGCTGTTAGTTGTTCGTTGTAGGGTGTGAATGGTAAGCCTGATGAAAAACGCCATCTGATGCCTAATTCCCAGTTCTTTTTGAATTTTTTGCCTGCTGTGAGACTGACTAAGTGTCGGGTGTCCCATGATGAGGGTGCGTAGTCGCCGTTGGTTTCTTTGAACTGGCTCCAACCAAGTGTGTAGGCTGCTATGCCATAGAATCCTTTGAATAGTTTTTGTTGTGCTAATAGCTCTATGCCGTATGTCCGTCCGTCGGAGGTTGAGGTGACGGGTTCGTTGCCTACTACGCCAAAGTCTGCTCCAAGATTGGCTAATGATATTTGTTTTTGGAGGGAGAATGGGTATTGGGTGTATTTTTTGTAGTATGCTTCGAGGCTTAGGCGCAGGTTGCTTTTGGTGTTGTAGGCTAATCCGCCAACGAGGTGGGCTGCTCTGATGTATTTGAGGTTGTTGTTTTTGTTGATGAGTTGTGCGTTTTGGGTGTAGCCAAGTATGGTGTATGCGGGTAGCTGGTAGTAGATTCCTGTATTGAAGTTGAGGCTTAGTTGTGGTGTTAGGGCATATGAGAGGGATAGTCGGGGGGAAATTTGTGGTAGTGGGTTGGTCATGGTGCTGCTGTATGTGTTGCCGTCTAATCGTATGCCGATGGAGGTGGCGAGTCGGTCGCTTAGGAATGATTTGCTTATTTGTCCAAAGGCGTAATATTTGAATAGGTTGAAGGAATTGTTGTAGTCGATAATGAATATGCTGTCTTGGACGGAAATTTTTTGGTAGGTGCTGTTGAGATATTTGGCAAATTCGGTGCCTGTGCCAATGGTTAGTTTGATGTTGTGGGGTAGTCGTGTGATGTCTTCTATGCGGAGTTTATTTTCTATTTCTTGTGATTTGTAATCTAACAATAATTTAGTTGCATCTGTGTCGTCGTTGTTTTGATATTTGTAGGCGCGGTTGTTGAGGTGTGTTCTGCTTAGGATAATGTTGGTGTAGCTGTTTTTTCGGAAGTTGGTGTATTTGGCTCCGATGGTGTAGTTCCATTGGTTGTTGATGGGTAGTTGGTTGTAGATGTATTGGTTGTATTCTGCGGTGAGGGAGTCTGTTTCTTGGGCTGTTGGTAGGTTGTCGTTGAGGGAAAATTGGTCTATTGCTCCAATTCCGAGGAGTGTTATGGTGTTTTTGGGGTTGATGTTGTGCTTTATTTTGAACTGAAATCCGTTGTAGGTGGGTAGAATGGGTAGTTGTAAGGCTTGAAATAGGAATTGGAGGTAGGAACGGCGTGCGGAGAGGATAAATGTTGTTTTTTTGCCTATTGGTCCTTCTAAGGTGGCGCCTATGTCGGTGCCGCTGAGTGTGGCATTGAAGTTGAGTCGTTCGCGATTGCCGTCTTTGAATCGGAAGTCGAAAACGGAGCTTAGGGCGTTGCCTCTTGCGGCGGGAAATGCACCTGAATAGAACTCTACATCGCTGACAAAGTCGACGTTGATGATTCCTACGGGGCCTCCTGATGAGCCTTGTGTGGAGAAGTGGTTGATGACGGGTATCTCTATGCCGTCGATGAAGAAGCGGTTTTCTGATGGGGCACCTCCTCTAATCAATATGTCGTTTCGGAAGCTGGGTGTGCTGGCTACTCCGGGGAGTGATTGTATGGCACGGGAGATGTCGCGGTTTCCACCGGGGTTTCGTTTGATTTCGTTTACGCCAATGCTTCGCAATGATAGGGGACTTTCTTCGCTTTTTCGGAATGCTTCGGCTTTTATTTCTACTGTTTTTAGCTCTTCGGCGCTATTTTCTAAGGGAATGTCGATGATGGTGGGACGTGCGTTGCTTAGTTGTACTTCAAAAATAGTGGCGTTTTTGTATCCTACAAAAGAGACAATAATGTTGTACAAAGAGGCAGGTAGATTGGAGAATGTGTAGTTGCCATTGTCGTCGGTGGTGGTTACAAAGTTGGTGTTTTGTAGTACTACGTTGGCAAAAGGAATGGGGTCGTTGTTGAGTGCATCGTAGACTCTGCCTGATAATGAAGCTGTTTGTGCAAAAACAACAAATGTACTGCAAAAACATAGTAGAATTGTTAGCAAATGTCGCATTTTGTTTCTTTTTGTTTAGGTTTTTTAGTTTAATGTTAAACAAACAAAAAGTATTTTTGTTTAAAAAAAGTTGTGTTGTTTGATATTTTTAAAGCAGAAAAAATTATTTTTGTCAAAAATGGTGAAAGTTTTGTTGCTGTTGGGAAATTTGCTTATCTTTGCAGCGTGTTAAAAACTTTATTGTATGCATTCTTATAGCCCGAATTGGTATAAAGATTTTTTTAGGGATATTGCGTTAGATTATTGGCAGTTGGCAAGTTCGGAGCATAGCACTTCGGATGAAATGACTTTTATTGGTAATTTTGTGGATTTGAAACATGGGGATAAGGTTCTTGATGTTTTTTGTGGTCATGGTCGTCATGCTTTGGCATACGCTCAAAAAGGCATGGTTGTAACGGCTGTTGACGTTGCGGAGTCTTATATTAAGGCGTTGCAAAGGGTTGCCTTGTTGCAAAAGCTATCGTTGAAGGCTGTTTGTAGTGATGTTTTGGCGTGGAAGCCGACTAAGGAGTTGTATGATCTGGTTATTTGTATGGGTAATAGTATTCCGTATTTGAATAGGGTGCAATTGGAGGTTTTTTTGGATAATATCCAGCATTGTTTGAAAAAAAATGGGTCGTTTGTGTTTCATACAAGTATGCTTGCGGAGAGTGTTTTTCCTAATTTGATGGAATATGACTGGAAACAGGTGGGTGATATGACTTTTTTGCTTAAAAATACTTATTGGGTAGAGACGGGTTGTTTGGAGAGTGAGGTAACTTTTATTAAGGAGGGAAATAAAGTGAAACGAACGATGTATCACTATGTTTATTCGCTGTCTGAGATGGTTTATTGGTTTAAAAGTTTTGGGTTTGATGTTGTTGGGGTGCTGAATGCGGCGGGTGAGGTGTATGAATATGGTGATGTTGATGCTTATTTTGTGGTTAAGTTGGATGAGGGCGATGATGAGGAGGATTAGTGGGGAAGTGTGTTAATTGTTAATGGTCGTGGGTGGGTTGTTTTGAGCAGATTTTTCTATTAAACTCTTGTTAACTAATTTTTTTATTCTCAAAAATAAAACATGAAAACACAATTTTTAAGCCTACTAATGGTTATGTTTGGTTTTTCTACTGTTGCTTTTGCTCAAAGTGAGGCTAAAAGCGATGAGGTTATTGTTAAGGAGACTACTGTTATTCGTGACTATAATGATGTGTCGAAAGATGGCGTAATTAATCACGAACAGCCGAGTGTGCCTCAAAGTGTTAAGGATTTGACGGTTATACCTGCGCCTGTGGAAGTTGATGGTATGGCAACGTTGGCGTTCTGGATTGGAGAGGACGATAATTTTACTGTTCTTATTCAACAACAAGAGGGCGATGATATGGAAGAACACCAAATTGGTAAGCTACAGAAAGGTGGACATCAATTGGTGATAGATATGGCAGGTCTTAGCGCGGGAGAGTATAAAGTTGTGGTACGCGGGGATAAGCTATATGGCTCTACTAACTTTACAATTAAATAATTTTTTGATAGTATGCTAAATAAAGTAGTTGCTAATGCAGATGAGGCTATCCGTGATATACAAAGTGGTATGACTCTGATGCTGGGCGGTTTCGGTTTGTGCGGTATTCCCGAAAATTGTATTGCGGCGCTGGTTCGTAAGGGCGTTAATGGACTTACTTGTATCTCCAATAATGCAGGTGTCGATGATTTTGGTTTGGGTTTTTTGTTGCAAACACGCCAAATCAAGAAAATGATTTCGTCATACGTGGGCGAGAATGCCGAATTTGAACGTCAAGTGCTGGCAGGTGAATTGGAGATAGACCTTGTTCCGCAAGGTACGCTCGCTGAACGGATTCGGGCGGGCGGTGCCGGTATTCCTGCGTTCTTTACTGCTACGGGTTATGGCACTGAAATTGCGGAGGGTAAGGAAGTGCGCGAGTTTGATGGTAGAAAATATATCATGGAGCGTGCTTTGGCTGCCGATTTTGCGATTGTTAAGGCTTGGAAAGGCGATACGATGGGTAATTTGGTGTATCGTGCTACGGCGCGCAATTTTAATCCGATGATTGCAACGGCTGGTAAAATCACTATTGCCGAAGTGGAGCATTTGGTTGAGCCAGGGGAACTTGACCCTGACCATATTCATACACCGGGCATCTATATACAGCGTATTTTTCAAGGAGAAAACTATGAAAAACGCATCGAACAACGTACTACCCGCAAAGCGTAGTTGTATCGTTTGTATACAAAAAATTCCATCTTTGTTCAAACAAACAAAGATGGAATTTTTTATTTTTGGGCATATCGTTAGCTGTATTTTACAACATGGAGCGAATAGCTGCCATGCCTGTTGCTGAATGGAAGTAGCTAAAATGGTCGCAAGCTATCTCCATGTAACGCACTTGTGGGTTGTGTTGTGAGTCGACGGTACACATACTTCGGACGGAAACGGCTATATCGTTTTTGTCGCCAAATAAGAATAAAGATAAGGCGCGTTGTGCTATCATTGTCACGTTGTAGCGGTTAAATATGCGTTGCACCCAACTTTTTGCTTTTCCTGTTGTGTCGTTGACCAAAGCAGCGTTTCCTGCAATGATGATATATGGCACTTTAACCCCTGATGGTCGGTTGAGTTGTTCCAAAAAGGGAGAACCGATACGGACATCTTTGCTGATTTGGTCGAGTTCGTTGGCGAGGCGTGCTTTGTCGCTCAAGAAACCAATGGTTTCGGAGGGTATGCCATATTGTGTTAGTTGGTTGGCGGCAAATGTTGCAGCTACTAATGCCCATTCTTTCATGCGTGTCCAAGGTGTTCCGTTGTTGGGAGTTCCAAGCATGATGAGTTTTTTGACATATTGGCTGCCTCCTTCGTTTTCGATGAACCAACGTGCCAATAATCCACCTGTGCAGTGGGCTATAATGGTCAATTGCTGTGGTGCAATGCCAATTTCGGTCAATTTGGCTGCTAAATCTTGGGCGCTTCGGCTTATGGGTGTGCTAAAGCTGTCGTAATCGTAGGTGAGAACGACATCGTATTTTTGTGCGAAATCGTTGTACAAAGAAGCGTTTAGGTTGTCGCTATTGGGAGACAATAGTTGTGAGCTATCGCTGCTAAAACCATGTATTAGCAGCAACACTTTTTTGTCTGCTACGGCTGTTCGGAGGTCATTTTTTTGGTTGTTGTATTCTACTTTGCCGTCGTTGGCATTGCGGGTAGCTATGCACAAAGCAGGATAATTGTAGGGAAAACCTAATTTTTCGCCTGCTAATTTTTGCAATACGATTTTAATTGTTTTGCCCAAACCGCGCTCGCTAACTGCTTCGTTGCCTTCGGGTAAGCGTTCGATGTAGATGTTGGTGGTGTTGTTTCCTCCATTTTTGGCGTATCCCAAAGGATAAAACAACTCACCATCGCTTGCAAAAGGAATGAGGCGCTCGGCAGCGCGATAGCTAAATGGCAAGTTCAACTCTAATGGGTCTTTTGCATTAACGGCTTGCGGGTTGTTTACTTCGGAGAGTACCAACAGGTTGAGGTCGGGTGCGTTGGCAGTGGGAGAACCGTAATAGATGGGACGTTTTTTGTCGAGGGCAGGAGGTAATACCATGTCGACATTTGATTCGGTGGCATTGTCATTGGTCAAACTTCGAGTGCTGTTTCGGCTAAACAAACTTGCTAAACCAATTCGTGCGGCGAAAGTTTTGGGTGTGGTCATTTGTACCTTTGCTAAGGCGGGTTTTGCGGCTTCACCTGTTAGGTTTTTGGTGGCTACAAAACTTATGTAGGCTGTTGTCCAGTCGCTGGTGGGTTCGTTTTTCCCAAAGCCAAAAGCTCGTTTGCCATGATTGCTTTCTATCATCAAGGCTTCGAGGGCGTTGCGTGGTTGTTCGGCAGAACGATTAGATGTTGGCATGTCTAAGGCAGCCATATTGAGCAAAGAGCTGTCGAACTGTTCGGTTGCTGCAATTATTTTGAGTGCCATTTTTTCTTCGTTAACACCCATTTTGAGCCAGCTTTCTGCTACTTCGGTTGGAATGTATTGTCCGTCGAACAAGAATGCTTCTTCACCAACTTGTAATTCCATAATAGGCAAATATTCGTTGGTGACGCTGAAATCGGAGGTCATGGCTACGGCAGTCACATAGAGGCGTTTGTCACTTTTGTTGGTGAGGCTGGCTTTGAAAGAAGCGGGTTGCCATTCTCCATTTGTAAAACTATAGGGCATACGAATTTCGCCATCGGCTGCATTGGCGAGGGTTTCTATGCCGTTTTGTTGTACCCAAACTTTGAGTTCAATGCCTTTGTTGCCACTCAATTTGGTGGTGGTATTGGTTAGTTCGGCGGTGCGGTCATAGCGCGAAATGTGTTCTAATTGGCGAATGATTTTGCGGGCAGAATCGGGGCTAAACCCATCTACTTGTTGCACAATTGGCACATCTGTAGTAGGTTTGATGATTCGGTAGCGCTGTTTGCCGTCTTTTTCATAAGCAATTGCTTTGTATTTGGCTTCGCCTTGTTTATTGGTTTCTTTGATATAGAAAGAGGGGTTGCTGCCATTGATGGTTGCTAAAGCGTTTCGGAGTTGTACAATGCCTTCTTGTTGAATGCGAGAAGTTGGTGATTCTTGCTCAAACTGCACATAGGTAACAGGAATCGGAATGTGTTTGACAACGGCTTTGTAACTTTCTTCGGAGAGGTTACTCATAGGTTGTACAATACTATTGCCTGCCAATACTTTATCGGTGGTGGCATCGCCTATTGAGCGGCTATTGGCATCGGTGGGGTCGTCGGTATTTTTGTAAAGTGCAAATGTGGTGGGAGCAACGGTTGTGGCAGGAATGCCATGCACCGAACCTGCGTCAACTGTCCATTGGTTGGTTTTGTTTTTGGTGACAATGTAGTAGGCTTTTTGCACATTAACGGCATTTTGTAGGAAAATGGCATTTAGGTCGTTGGGTTGAATAGCCTCTAACTGTGGCACTTGGTCGCTGACGGTATTTAACACACGAACAGAGGCACGTTTCATCAAATCGCTATAGGTGATATTTCCACCGCTATTTTTGAGGGTTTCCAGTACACTATAGGTAAAAATGCCATGTACTTGGTCTCCGACGCGCAACTCTTTGGCAGTTTGGTTGCTTCGAGCGCCTGCCATGAGGATATGTCGTCCGTTGGGGATATAGAAATTGCCTTTGCTGTCTTTACATTGGTCTAAATTACCGCCATATTTGCTTTGGGCAAAAACATAATCATTGACCGAACGGGTTTTAGTGCCATTGACGGCTGTATAACGCGAGGTTGCGGAGCTGCGCGTGCCTCCTCCCGAGTGACAACAATCGAGCATTAAGGTGATGTTGGGGTTGTTGGCAGCGAGGCGGCTAATGAGCCATCGCAACTCTTTGTCTGCCAAAGGTTTAAATTCGTTGCCTTGAATAGAGTCGTATAAGACCATTACTTCGTTTTGGCGGTCGGGTTCTATTTGCCAAAACATTTGGTCGGCTTGCTCGCGCGAACCGTGTCCTGCATAGTGCAAAAACACCATGTCGTCTTGTTTGGCTTGGGCAAGGTGTTGCAAAAACCCATCGATGACATTGCTTTTGGTGGCTTTGTCGTTGCGGAGGGTTTGCAGTACCAACTGGTCGGCAGGAATGATGGTGCGTAGGTATTCCTCCATAATTTCGGAGTCATGTACACAACCGTCTAAGGGACTGGTGGGATAATTATCTATCCCAAGCAACAATGCGAAAACTTTTTTTGCCATTAGCGGAAATTTTAGCGATGAAAGAAAAACGTATATCACATAGCTTTTTTGAAAAGTCGGTATGAATGGTCGTTTATCAGAAAGGTTTGATATTTCGTGCAAATGTACGATTTTATTAGCGGTCTTTGTATGGTTGGAGAAAAAATTTGTATTTTTAGCACTAATTTTGTTGTGTCATAGCCATATTTAGGCGGTAGCTTAGTACTTTTGCGGCAAAAAACATGGCTATTCCAGATTTAGGCTATGGATATTGTTTAGAACAACAAAAAACAAGATATGAAACAACTATGTTATTGCTTATTTTTTTGGGTGCAAATGAGTGTTATACAAGCACAAATACCCTATCAAGTCATCACCTCAGACATAGACCATTATTGGGAGGCATACGACAGCATTGTGGCAACACATGATTATGCTCAAAAAGTGGCTTTGATGAATCGGTTGTATATTGACAGAGGCTCGGCAGGACTACATGCTTTTATGAAGGCGCGCGATTATAGCGATACCTTATTTGTGAACCACATTTTGAAGTATCCTAAGTTTTGGCAGTCTATCAGAGGAAAAACCTTGTCTATCAAAAACCAAACACCACTTATTGCTGCATCACTCAAACGGCTAAAGAAACTTTATCCTGCCTTGCGTCCCGCTATCATGTATTTTACTATTGGCGGTTTGCGGTCGGGTGGCACTACTGATAAAGATATGGTGTTGATTGGGTCAGAAATTTTGGTGGGCGATTCTCAAACAGTTGTATCGGAATTTACAGACGAATGGCTAAAAAGCATTTTTGAAGCCAAAGAAACACCCGATATTGTTTACCTGAACACGCACGAGTATATTCATACGCAACAAAAAGACGGTTTTGTGAATGTTTTGAGTCAAGCTATCAAAGAAGGGTCGTGTGATTTTATTGCCGAATTGGTATTGCAGCAACCTATCAAAACGGTTTATACCGACTATGGAGATGCTCATTTCGAAGCGGTAAAAGCGGCTTTCAAACAAGATATGTTTTCAGACAGAACGCATTGGTGGCTTTATAATGGACGAAGTATACTGAATTGAAAATACTTTTCGGATTTGATAATAGACGATGTCACACACTCGCCCCCAAATGTAACATCAATTAACGACCATTTGCCGTTCCTCGAAATACTATTACCGTAAATGACAAATGGTGATTCATCTTTTTTGCTCACCCAAAAAAGAAGCAAAAAAGGGTGTTCTTTTTTCGAGTGGATT
>JAEUUX010000137.1 GCA_016787295.1 Chitinophagales bacterium | reverse complement strand
TTATACTAAATTGAAAATACTTTTCGGATTTGACAATAGACGATGTCACGCACTCATTCCAAAATGTAACATCAATTAGCGACCATTTTCCATTCCTCCAAATGCTATTGTCACAAGCGATAAATGGTGATTCTACTTTTTTGCTCACCCAAAAATTAGCAAAAAAAGGTGTTCTTTTTCGAGTGGATTCGTCCGGCTTGCTGTGGTCTTTGCTTAATTTTGTGGTAGCAAGCATGGTTCCTTATCAAAAGGCAATTCGCCAAATCTTTTGAACAATACATTTTTTTGCCAAAAAGTGTCGAAAAATTTGGCTATATGAAATAGTATCTATAGCTTTGCCCAAGGTTTTTTGTGGCATAAAAAGATGTGTCTATGTACCCATATTTCGACTGCCATACCGTTTATCATTGTTGTATCAAGGCAAGGACTTTGGTACTTTTCACATCTAAAATGTAATTCAATATGCAAAATGATGTCAATCGCGAGCGCGATTTGGTGCTTGCTCCCAATGAATTTGCGTTTATCTCCGACCAAACAAAAGGCAATATCAATGTCTATGTGGGTCCCTACAAAACAAGTTTGGCGAACACGGACAAACCTGTTATTTTTGAGGAAGAACAGAAAAAATTTATCCGTTGTAATTTAGACGAAGCTATCCAAACTTTTGGTATTGCTCCCGAAGGTTGGTATATTGTGATGAAAAATCCACCGAAAGATGGACTTCAGCCACGCATTGGCACGTCCAATACCCTGAGTGAGCTGAATGTGGGACGGAAAGTCAATATACCTGGTCCCATTTCGTTTGCTTTGTGGCCTGGACAAATGGTGCGTGTCATTCCCGGACACCGTTTGCGTTCTAACCAATATCTTTTGGTGCGGGTGTATGACGAACAAGAGGCGAGAAAAAATTGGGCAAAGGCGGTGGTAAAAACCAAATCGGGCGAGGAAGAAAAAACCATTAGCGCCGATGAAATTCCTGACTTAACCACTGGGAAATACCTGATTATTAAAGGTACAGATGTGTCGTTTTATATTCCACCAACAGGCATCGAAGTGGTGCGTGACGAAAATGGCGAATATGTGCGCGAAGCTGTCACTTTGGAGCGTTTGGAGTATTGTATTTTGTTGGACGAAGATGGTAACAAACGTTTTGTCAAAGGAACAGCCGTTGTGTTTCCTGAGCCAACTGAAATGTTTGTACTGAAAAATGGTCATCGCAAATTTAGGGCTATCGAACTGAACGAAAATAGCGGTTTATATATCAAAGTCATCGCGCCTTATACCGAAGACAAACGCAACTACAAAATCGGTGAAGAGTTGTTCATTACGGGCAAAGACCAAATGATTTATTTTCCGCGTCCCGAACACGCCATTGTCAAATATGGACAACAGGAAATCTACCACGCCGTAGCTATTCCCGAAGGCGAAGGACGCTATTTTTTAGACCGCAATACAGGCAAAATCAACCTTAAAAAAGGACCTTGTATGTTCCTGCCCGACCCGCGTGAAGCCGTTATTGTCCGTCGGGTGTTGGATCCGCGTTTGGTGGAACTTTGGTTTCCGGGCAACAAAGAGGCTTTGGAATACAATGTCCGCCTCAAACAGTTGTGCGACAACGAAAAAATGAAAGATTTTGTGGTCGAACAAGAGGTAACAGAAGAATTGGTGCGCAACAAAAAAGAAGCAACAAGCAGCCTACATCAACAACGCAACGTTATTATCAACAAAATTGCAGGCGATGAATTTCGACGCAAAGACGAATCACAAGAGCGTCCACGCACTTTGACTTTGTATGACAAATACGATGGTGCTGTGACCTTTAGTGTCTGGACGGGTTATGCCGTTTTGGTGGTGAGCAAAATTGGTGCCCGCAAAGTTATTGCAGGTCCCCAAACTTATTTGCTCGAATATGACGAAACACTACAAGCCGTCGAACTGTCAACAGGCACACCCAAAACCGACGATCAACTGTTCAAAACGGTATATTTGCGCGTCCTGAACAACAAAGTTTCTGATGTAGTAACGGCTGAATCGGCAGATTTTTGCCAAGTCAATATCCATCTTTCTTATCGCGTCAATTTTGAAGGCGACCCCGACAAATGGTTCAATGTAGAGAATTATGTCAAATTCTTGACCGACCATTTGCGGTCTGTTATTCGCAATGCAGTAAAAAAAATCAATATCATGGATTTTTATGCTAATGGTATTTCCATTATCCGCGATACGGTGTTGGGTGTAGCGGCTGGCGAGGACAACAAGCGTGCAGGACGTGCATTCAAAGAAAACGGTATGCGGATTTATGATGTGGAGGTGTTTGACATCAAATTGGGTGACGAAAAAATTGAGCAATTGCTTGTCAGTTCTCAACAAGACCTCATTCGCCAAACCATTGCCATTGCCGCCGAAAGACGCAAACTTAACCTGAACGAAGAAACAGAAGATATTACCCGCAAAATCGCTGAAAATAAGGCACAGACCAAACAACGTCTGCTCGAATTGGAACGCACCGAAACCGCCGAACAACTGAAAAATATTTTGGTAAAAATAGACTCGGAAATTCAGAGCAAACAAAAAACTCTCGATGCACAGGTAGCAGACCAAGAAAAATTGGCAAAAATCAACGAAGGCGAACTGCATTTGCTCCAAACCCGCAAGGAATTGGAGCTACAATTGGCACAAAAAGCCTTAGACCAACGCCTCGCCGAGTTGCAAGCCGAAGTTACAGCTTTGGTGAGCAAAGCACAAGCCGTTTCGCCACAATTGGTAGCTGCTCTACAAGCCTTTAGTGATCGCGCTTTAGCCGAAAAAGTGGCAGATTCTATGGCTCCTTTATCTATTTTAGGTGGTAAAAGTGTTGCGGAGATATTTTCGGGTATGTTGCAAGGAACAGTCTTGGGCAATGTTTTGGATACAACTCTCGAATAATCATTCAAAATAGGATTTATCAACAAAAAATTGAGCTATTGGTTGTTATGCCAATAGCTCAATTTTTGCATTTTGTCCCAAAACCCAATGCCACAGCCGGGATTTTTTTACACCATTTTTATCGCAATTTTTCATTTTGGATATGCCTATTGGCATCGCGCTGTGTTTTTTTGGTTAAATTTTTGGCTATTGCTGCCTGAAGGTCGATGCCTGTTTGGTTGGCAATACACACCAAAACAAACAATACATCAGCCAATTCGTCGCCCAAATCGGCGGCTTCGTCGCTGGCTTTGAAAGATTGTTCGCCATATTTGCGTGCCATAATGCGCGCCACTTCGCCCACCTCTTCGGTGAGGATAGCCATATTGGTCAGTTCGTTATAGTATCGAACGCCATATTGTTGTATCCAATTGTCTACTGTTTGTTGCAGTTCCTGTATGGTCATATTGTTGGATTTAATTTGGTATTTTAGCAATTGTTAGCACGCATCAACCAATGCCAATTCGTCGGTGCTATATGCTATCTGATAATGGTAACAGCCCGCTGTCTCTAAGGCGGTAGCAGTGCTTTTGCCAATAGCTACAACTTTTTGATGGGGAAAAATGTTATAAAATTGGCAATAAGTAGCCACATTCATGGGACTTGTGAATACCAAAGCATCGCATTCGGGCAAGCTAAATTGCGAAACACTTTCGTTGTGATACACCACCATATCATGAATGATAATAGCAGCTTCGGTTGGCAAATGTTGTTGTATGCTGCGCAACGACTGTCGCGCTTGTGGAAACAAAACGTTTTGGTGTGCGGCAAGCTCGGCAAATTGCTCGGCTATTTGAGCAGGATTGTCGGTCGAATTGCCCACAAATGAACATATATAGCCATGTTGTTGCACTTTTTTGGCAGTAGCAGCACCAATGGCGGCAATTTGGATAGCGGCAGGCAAAGATGGTCGTTGTTCAAAAAAATGTTGCACGGCTTGTTGGCTCGAAAAAAACATCCAACTCACATCGGGCAATTTCCCGAAAGCCACAGGACGAAAAGTGAGCAAGGATTGGTGGTATATCTGTTCATATTTGGCATGCAAAATTCGATAAGTGTGGGAATTGGTATCAAAAGAACGCGAAACAAAAACAGCCTTTTTCGGCGCTGCCAATAGGTCATCAACCACCATTTGCACTAAGGCATTAGGCTTGTGATGGGTGCGATAGAGGCGACGTGGCAGGCTGTCCCAAGCGCGGCTGTGGGTAGCCCAAACATGAAACTGACCGTCTTTTTGTTCGGCATATACTCCAATAGGTTGTTGGCAACCACCACCCAAGTGTTGCAAAATTTGGCGTTCGATGGCAATGCAAGCTGCTACATTGGGGTCGTGCAACTGTTGGACAATGGCGCTCAAATCGGCATCATCTTCGCGGATTTGGAATGCTAGCACACCTTGTGCAGGAGCAGGAATGCACTCTTGCGGTGCTAATTCGTAGCAGTGATAGGCAGTCAAATCCAAGCCTAAGCGCGAAATACCAGCGGCTGCCAACACCACAGCATCGACTTCGGTGGTGGCTTTGGCGAGGCGCGTTGCCACATTGCCGCGAATGTCCACAAACTGCAAATCGGGACGCATGGCAAGCAGTTGCGACTTGCGGCGCGACGATGATGTGCCAACGGTTGCTCCTTTGCGGAGTTGCAAAACTTCGTTTTTATCCACCGCTTGTGGGTTGATAAGCAACCAATCGGCAGGATTCTCGCGATAAGAATTGGCAGCAACCAACAAACCAGCAGGGCTTTCGGTAGGTAAATCTTTGTGTGAATGTACCGCCAAATCTACTGTTTTCTCTAATAGTGCTTGTTCTATTTCTTTGGTAAAAAAACCTTTGCCTTCGATTTTTGAGAAACTAAGTTGCACTACATCACCCTGGGTTTTGATGATTTGTAGTGGTGCTTCATAGCCCAATTTGGCTAAGGCATCTTGCGTAAAATAGGCTTGCCACAGTGCTAAGGCACTTCCTCGAGTGCCAATAATTATAGGTCGATTCATATTGGGCGCAAAATTAACTCTTTTCTGACAGACTCTATACTATTATAGTTAAGTAGCTGTTCAAAAAAAAATATCATCATTATATTGTCACAAAAATACGGAATTTTGTTTGTATTTTGAATAACATAACGCTAATAAGGCAAAAAAAGTACCTTTTTTGTGTAATGTGCTGTATAGTGCTATAATGCAGGTATAATTCTTGCCTATCTTAGTCAAACACTCCAAAAAAGATGACATTTTTATGAAACTTTTTGCTATTCGCAGCGTATAAAGGGAATAGTAAATAGAATGTTTAATTGAGCTTAGTAGTATGCAAGCACCTTCAATAACACTATCTTGCTATTTGCTATACTAAACATTGTCAGCCAAACCGCTCTGGTTTAATTACTGGCTCTTATTTTTTACAATAAACTAAAACCCTTTTTAAAATTATCAGCTATGGTCAAAAATTTCCTTTTTTTATTATTACTATGTCCCTGCTTTCACTTAATAGCTCAAAACACTAACACTAATGCTGCTCATTCTTTATTTGAAGACGAAGCTGCATGGCGCTCCAAAATGGTGGGCGTGGCTCGTAACTACCTTGCTGTTAGCGCGGGTGTGTCTCTACCACAAGGTTTATATGCCTCCGTGTATGAAAAAGAACAAGCAGGTTATGCTCAAATAGGCATGCAAGCCAACCTCAATATGGGATATTATTGGTCTGCCAATATGGGATTTTGTTCTACAGTAGGTTTTTATACCAACAAATTGAACAGTTATAATTATTTGCCCGATTTGTATCGTCAATTGGATATGATTCCCGAAAATGGAAGTTTACAAAAAGCACAATGGCGCAATATCTATTTGGGGTCGGGTGTGTGCTTGACTTTGCCCGAAAAAAAATTTACCTTTGATTTGCAACTGATGGGCGGTATTGTTCATGCCACATCGCCACATATTGTATATAATGACCCCGATGCAGACAACAACCCTATTTTTGAGCAAACATCAAAAAGTGCTGTTGCTCCTGCCCTATTCATTGGAACAAGTTTGCAACTACCTCTGACCTCTAATGGCAATTGGTGTTTGGTGCTAAAAGGCAATTATGTGGGTGCCAAACCGCATTTCCAAATCACACAAAGCATCAATGCTGTGGATTATAAAGTGACGAGCAACAACGATTTCCGTCAAAGTATTAGTAACTTCAATTTGGGTGTGGGTATCGCTCGCCAATTTAAATATGCCCCCAACCGCAAAAAAGTATATCACCCTAACTAAAAATATATATTCACGCTATTTTCACAAAAAGTTGTCCTTTCTAATGGAAAGTGACAACTTTTTGTGTGTTTGTACTAATTCGGTTTTTGGAGAGATAGGTCGCAATATAATTTCGCCTATTTATTTTATGTCTATTTTTTCTCCCAAAAATTTCGGTTCTTCATTAACCCAAAAATCAATGAATACTTTTACACGAGCAAAATTTTCTCTTAATTTGGTTCTAAATCCCTTGTACATATTGACATCTTTTGCGTTGAATCCTATGGCTTCGCATCCTAATCGATTTGAAATATAAATGGCTCTTCGATTATGAAATTCTTGCGAAATAATTGTAAATTTTTCTTGACCAAATATTTTATTTATTCGAATCACCGAATCATAAGTTCTAAATCCTGCATAATCCAAAATTATTGAACTATCAGGAATGCCTACTTTCAATAATTCGTTTTTCATGTCTAATGGTTCATTGTATTCTTTTTTGCTATTATCGCCACTAATCACGATGTAAGAAATTTTATGGGCTTTGAATAATTCATTTACAGCCACAATACGGTTCATAAAATACAAATTTTCTTCGCCGGAGCTTAATGTTTTGGAAGTCCCCAATAACAACCCTACCTTATTGTATGGAATTTTTGAAACTTCATTATAAACAGAATCTTTGGCTATTTCATCAATTTTTCTATTTGCTAACCAAATTGTTGTGATGATTGTCAAAATTATTGAGATTGAAAGAACCCAAAATATTTTCTTTTTTTTCATTTTTTTAATCGCACTTTAGCCCGCCATTTGTGAAAAAATATAATTACCCTCATCACTCTGCTTTCAAAGAAGCAAAGCAACAAACTTGGGGGCAAAGGTACGGATTTTTCATTTTTTTGGCAATTGTGGGGCAATTTTTTTGGAAAAAGCATTCATGTCAAATAAAAATCCCTCCTTTCGAAGGCTTTTGAGGCTTCGGAGGGAGGGAAGTTAGCTATAAATGGTCAATAATACCTACGAATCGTGTGTATGTTAGCTCAATGACGCAAAACTTGTTATAGGATGTTTTGTATTGGTCGTTGTGTCAAGAAATGATTAGCTTCTTTCAATGCACTTTGCTCTGTTTGCCCATCCCAGTTAAATTCAAATAATTTTTGTTGCCCGTCTTTGCTGTAACTTACCATAATTATGTTTTCTTTTATTCTTGCAGAAGTCCAGTCAAACTTATAATCATCTATTGTCTTGGTGTTTTTTAAGACATCAGAAGTTAGTCTTTCAATTCTTCTTTCTTTGCTCTCCCAAGTATGGTCTATTTTGGCATGTAAAATGGTTTTTTCATATGCTGATTTATCAAATGCTAAATTGAGTCCGTCGTCATTTGTCCAGATAACTTTGTCATTAAAAACGTTTACGTAAACTGGATAGTCATCGCAACCTACAACACCGCAAGAGCATCTACCTATTAATATTCGTCCAGCAGTTAATAAATTATGTTGTTCGAAAAATTCAGGCGGGTCTATTCCTAAATAGTCATTCCCAAGAATGTCGCTGTTGTCAATAAGAATTCGTACTTCATAGTCATGATATTCATTAATAGGCAATATGTCAAATGAAAGTGTGTTCATTATTTGTTATATTTTGTTGTTTTAAAATACCCTAAACGGCTTGTGCATACGCAGTCTCCTTGATTGTTGTCTGCTCGCTACGTTGTACGCCACTTGCTTACAGCTATGACCATGTCTACTCAAGCCATTCAACTCCGCTTTTGGCAATACCTTGTGTTAATAGTTGTTTTTATTTTAATTTCGTTCTCCACTCACCTTACCTTTCGTTAAAAAATATTGGCAAAAAACAAATTGAAATACTTAGTTCAAAATCCTATTTTACATCTCAAATACGCGAAAATAATGCATAAAAGTGTCAAATTCTGTTATTTTTGACCTATTTTTGTTGTAATATGGTTTCAATAATACGACATATCGGTTGGCAATGAACAAAAAGTCTACCCATCCGAATCCCCAAAACATTATGCTAAATACCAAAATATACAAACCTTTGTTCAGCGAAAAGTAGCTAATTGAGATTGTTTTTTTGAATAAAATGGGTTGAGCAGGCACAGTCTCCTTTGATTGCCGTATACCCTGTTGCAACCCTTTTTTATTTTTTATCCATTTTAAAATAATCGAATCCAGCTCCATGATGTAAAATTGGTTCAATAAATATAACATCTTCAATCGTTTTAAATTCCCTGTCAAATTTATACTCTTTTTTTCGCAATTTACCTGTTTCTACTTCCTCTGGTTCCTGTCCCGTTCCTAAATGAAAAATCAATAATTTGTAAGAACTATTTTCGTATTGTCTAATTGACGAAATTTTTAAATCTGTTCCAATAATATCACTTGAATCAAAATGGGCTTTAAAGTATTCTTTGTATTGTTTAGCAATTTCTCCTGTATAATTCTCACTTAAATAGTGTATTTGATGATTTTTTTTTTCGTTGATTGTGCGGAATTTTAATTGCCCTGCGGATTCGATTAATTTGAGAACAGAACAATTCTTTTGAAAATCACAAAAAGTAATTTCTTTTGGCTCAAATACTTCAAAATCTGTTAAATCATTACAAATTTGAAGAGCGATATTAATTTTATTTTTCAATATATTCTCTAAATTATTATTCTTTATTACCTTTTCGAAACTCAATTCCTCAATTAGGAATTCTGAGTAATCTTCGTTGAAGCCTTTTAAAGTGAATTTATAATTCCAAACTGCGGTTTCTCCGTAATCGCCCCCTCCATATCTATTTGAAATTATTTCAATTCCAATTAAGCAATTTTCGCTAGTACCAATTGGAATTATTCTTTCTTGTGTTGCGATTAAACAGCAATAAGCATTTGTCGAAATTCCAAAAATTAAAAAGAGAACTATTTTGAATTTATTTCCCATTGTTTAATTTGTTTTTTTGAATGAGACATAACAAGCAGTATTGTTTATATTTATACAAGTAATTATCGTAATGTATTATATTATTTAAATGCAATTATTTATGTAGGCATAGCTACCGCCATGTGTTGGTTTCGCGGGTTGGGTTTTCGCCGCCATATATGTCCACACTTTGTTCTCTACATTTTTTCAAGTTCATCAATTTACTAATCCTCTCGGTATTCTACTATTCAGAAGTCTCAAAATCTATCAAATAAGGAACCCTGTAACAAGCAAAGCAATGATTCAATTGCAAAGATACAAACTTTTTTTAATAGTCTAACTTTCTAGTAAAAAAATTCATTTCTCTTAGCGCATTTTTGCCATAATTTGTAAAGCATCGTAAACGAAATTACGCCAAATTTTGCGAAATATTGCAAAATTTGGCGTGGAATTTTTGGTTTTTTTTGTGTGTGTTGAGCATAGTTTTGTTTTACACGCCAAGCACGTTAGCAAGTACATCATCAAAAAATGTTTCAGCCACTTTATATAGGTTTAGGTTGATTTCTTCGTTGATGGTTTTTGTTGAACGATTATATTTTCTAATTACCAAATCATTTGACTGATTGAAGTAAAAAGCTCTTAGTTGTATGCGGTCTGCCCAAGTGAAACGTTCTATAACAAGAAAATTTTTTGTTTCGGGATTAAAACAATTCAGTTCCAAAGGCACAATAGGGTTGTCAATACCAAATTTATTGTGGTCTCTAAAAAATCTGAAAAGGAATGTCTGTACAATCTTCTTTGTTTCTCTTTGGTAGAAACGAATGGAAAAGAAAAAAGTATTGTTAGCACTACCTTGTTCCACTAATTCTTGAAACGTTTCAAAAGTTAGTGGCGGATATTCGTAGAAAGTAGCACTATATGTTTCTAAATTCTCGCTTAACAAATTGGCAAACTGCCTAAATTCCAACTTGATTTGATTCATTCTATTTTGCCAAATTTCAAATCGTCCTTTCTCTTTTCTGAGCCTGTTTTCTATGTCTTTATTTCCCCACTTTTTAGCAAACTGTGTCTTTCTGTTAGTTTCTTCCCTTATTCGGACATACACTGCAAAAAGTTCAGCGCTGCTTTCTGCTACCATTTCAATAATTTGATGATAGTTACCGCTGTCTGCCTCCGACATCGCCTCATAATATCTTGGACGTTCGGTTCGTTTAATGCTACAAATCGGATAGCCTTTTTTCAACAGAATAAGGTTAAGAAGCAACCTTGCTGTTCTACCATTTCCGTCTGCAAAAGGATGAATTTTTGCCATTTCGTGATGAGCTACTGCTGCCAAAACAATAGGGTTTTCTTCGTCAAAATTTTCGTTCAACCAATCCATTAGTTCTTGCATCTTGAAAGGTACTTCAAAAGGTTCGGGCGGTGTATGCTCTGAACCTGTGATAACTACACCCACATTTCTGTAATTTCCTGCATTCAAATAGGGATCGTTACCGACTACCAATTGATGGAGCTGCTTGATGTAATTTTCCGAAATAGGAGTGCCTTCTTGTGCCAATTCATAAAAAAAATCAAAGGCAATACCTAAATTTTTAACTTCTATTGAGTCTTGAATGGATTTTTCAGAGATGGTAACCCCTTCTTTCAAAACCAGCATCGTTTCTTGCAAGGTCAGCCTATTGCCTTCAATCCCTGCGCTATGGAAAATATGTTGTGTTCTAAAATAGTCCCGCAATTTTTCTTTTGAAAGTTGGTCTAATTCGCCTTCTTGACGAAATTTAGTAATTTCAGAATGTAGATTATCGAGTCTTTGAATAAGGTCAGGACTCAGTAGAGATTGGTCAATAGTTATCATTTTTTCTTTTCTGGTTTAAAAATTACACACAACGGCTCTTGCTCGGTAGAACACCCATTAGTCGGGATATTGCGCTTTTATTTCGGCGATGGTTAATACTTCTGGTGGCATAAATGTTGGTTTTGGGAGACAAAGTTTAGTTTTTTTAAGAAAAAATGACATTCATGGGTAACAAACCGACTAAATGGCTTATTGTTCTGTTCTGTATTTTGTTAGCGAGCATTTTCTTCTTTAATTATTTCTTCTATTTGCTCTTTGAGAATAGGAATGATATTTTTGACTACGTCCCAAACAATGGAATAATTGACCCCCATATAATCGTGAATAAGTTTATCTCTCATCCCTGCCATGTTTCTCCATGATATTGTTGTCCATTTAACTTTAAAATCGGCAGGTATTTTTTTTGTGGCTTCGCCTATTATCTCTAAACTTCTGACAATGGCTCGTTTTAATGTTTCATTATCAAGCAAGTCATTTTTTACGGTATCTTCCTTAATAACAGAAACGACATAGTTGCATTCGTCCAAAATATGGCGCAGATAATCGAGTGGCAATTTAGACATATTCTACCTCCTTTAAAATTTTGGGTCCAATGTAGGGGCTTAATCCGTTTTGGGTTATTATTTCCACTTTTACTCCTTTAAATATTTCTTCGAGTAAATAGGATAAGTCCATAAAGTTATTAAACGTTTCGTATCCTCCTTTGAAGGAGATAAAAATGTCAATATCGCTATCTGCTCTTTGTTCTTCTCTTACATAAGAGCCAAAAAGCCCAATAAGGTCAATACCCAAACTGTCGAGTTTGTCCTTATTTTGTTGGATTCGCTGTTTAATTATTTTTTTTGTTAACATATAGTTCGGCAATGGTTAATACTTCTGGTGGCATAAATGTTGGTTTCGGGAGACAAAGTTACGCCAAATCTTGCAATTTTTCGCAAAATTTGGCGTGGAATTTTTGGTTTTTGGAGGAATTTGTGTGGGTTTTGGTGTGTTTGTTTTTATTTCGTACAATGGTAACAAACCCAACGTAGCCGCTCTACGTTGGGTTTGCAGATTGAGTTTTCTCCATCAGATACAACCATGCTTTGTTTTTGCTTTTTTAGTCGTCAATTCGGCTCCTTTCCTCCGCCTTTATCCGTATTGCTATTGTTTGGCGTTGGATTGAGTTGTTTACCTTTATTACCTTGATTTTGGTCGTACTGTTTGTTTGTCCCTTTCGTGCCTTTGTTGGCATTTTGCATATTGGACTGATTTTGTTGCGGTGTGATTTTCTTTGCCATGAGAATAAAATTTAAATTTTGTAAAAAAGTTTGCTTAATTGTAGAGACCATTTCGGTCTATAAATGGTGTAGTAATCTTGATGTGTATATACTTTGTTGGGCGATTTATTTTTGTTTGTTTAAATTGAAACACCAATTCCTCTCATTTTTTCAAAAAACCCCAATAAACAATAAGCTATAAATTTAATATTTCCTAAATTTATAAAAATATACTTATATAAACTTCTGGCAATCAAGTGGTTATGGAAAAGGGAGGAAACGGCGGAAAAGTCATGCGAAGGACAGGATTTAACACACCATCCTTGCCCTTCGCATAAAGTTTATGGAAAGCACAAAAGCCTATAGTCTGTCTTTTCGGAAAACATAATGTTGGTAACCGTTTTTTATTTGCTCTTTGGTTGATATTTTTTCGCCTCCTCTATCAGTTCAAACGTAAAGTTGCGCATTCTGTGTAATTCACGAACATTTGTCGCACCATACTTTTGTTTGTAGTTGTTTATAGCATTAGATACAATTTTTGTTGCTGTTGCTAATGCTTTTAAAGTTTCTGTTTCATTCAAAAGTAGTGTATGCAGTTTCTCACAATATGCTGCCATTTCCTTGCTTGTAAATTGTGGATATTTAAAACCACAAGTTATAATCCTCAAAACTACAAGTAGATGAGGCTTAAATTTGTTTGCACGATAAAATGCGTCAATTTTTGGTGGTTTACTCTTAAACACCTTTTCAACAACCTGCAATGCAAAACTACTTACATAATACATATCAGGATTATGTTCGGCTTGAAACAACTTATCTTCGTAAGCCTTTAAAAGTTCTCCATAATACCTGTGAGTGCTATGAGGTTCATTTAAGAAAACAGAAACAAAAGCATTAATTTGTGCCGCAAGTGTAATAATTCTTTCCTTTGGAATTGCAGGAATAGCATTATCATATTGATTACTGCGTCTTGCGTAATAAATGCGGGTTGCTTTGGGGTATGAATTGTAATGCTCTTCTAATTTTCTATGATAAGGCTCTAAGGAAGCAAATGCCTCAACTTTTACTTCTGTTTGTCGGTTGGTTGCTTTCGTAATTTGATTAGCCACTTCGTAATCATCTGTAACAATTAGTTTAATTGGAATAAATGCCTTACTTTCAATTAAATAATCTCTGTTATTAAATAATACGTGGCTTGTTTGGCACCCGTTTACTATTTGAAAGTCGCTAATTGTAAATTTGTCGCCTATTGGATTTATTGACTTGGCAACGATTGTAACACCATTATTCAGAATTGCAAACTTATCTTGTTCTTCTTTATTTTTGATTGTATTTGCAATTTCACTATTGACGGAATTTGTACCTAAAAAATCTCGTACATTGTCATAAAATAAATTTTTCTGAATTTTGTTATCAGAACCTTTTATTAGATTGATGTATTCTGAAATTGGTAATACTCCAATATAAGCCTCTCTAACTCCCTTAATAAAAGGTAATGAAGCACGTTTTTCAAAAATTATTTCCTTTTTGACTTTATTCTTAATCTCACGGTAAATGCTACCCAAAGTATCTGCGTCAATTGGAATAAAATCAACACTGCTAAATATTCCAAGCCTTTCTAATTCGGCTTTTTCAGAGTTAGCTCTGCCTGAAACATTTTTATCATCAACCCATTTCCCTGTCGTTACATAGTACATCTGACAAGTTGGCTTGACTTCAATGTCAATACTATTTTTGTAAATATAGTCTTTCAGTTCTCTGAAAATTTTGATATTATCATTAAACTTGATTGATGGTTGTTCTCTAAAAAAGTCTTTTACGCCAAAAATGAAAGTACCAACTTTTTCAGCCTCAAACTTAGGGGAAGTTTTTGCTTGCACAAATATAAATTGCACGTCTAATCTTCTACGGAAGTTTTTAAGGTCATCTATTTCCTCTATGCTTGAAACCAAATGTTCATTCACAATAATCCCTAATCCGTCAATGCCTGTATCTTCACCGCCCCCAATATTCATATCCTCAATTTTGTCAAAATCAGTGGAAAATGCTTCGGGGTGTATTCTTGAAATGATACAATAATTGGCAAACATTTCAAACAAGGTGTCCTCTTTGGTTTCTTCAATTCCAAAGTCTTTTTTGAAATCTTCGTTAATGTATCCTGCTATGATTTTGTTTTCCATTGTGTTTTATTTTAAAAATAGATGATAATTATTTATTACCCGAACCTTCGTTCGCCTTTTGAAAAAAATGAACATCATCACCCTCTTTCCAACAAGCAGAGCAACAATTTCGCCGCAAAGATACAAAATTTTCCCCAAACATGTCAAGTTTTTCAGTAAAAAAAAACATTTTTCGTTCATTTTTTTTATTTTTGTCGTAATATAATCAATTACTTTAATTTGTCGAATGAACTGACGTTTAACTTGCCTATAAACACTCCTAATTTATGCTACTTTTCCTACTTCCCCAAACCCTTCTGCACCACTTGCGCCGCTTGCACCACAGCCGCAATATCCACCGCTTCGGGCGGCATTTGCCACTGCCATAGGGCGAGATATTCTATGTTTTTTTGGATACTTTGGATAGGCGCAAAAGTAAGTTGGTGCAAAAAAAGCTGGTGTGTGGCGGCAGCGTGTTGAAGGTTTTTGATGACCGAAATATGCACATTGGGCGAGGTCACAATGCCGCCTCTGCGAATGTTGGCTTGTCCTGCTTCGAATTGCGGTTTGATGAGGCTGATAATGTGCGTATGTGCTTGGCAAAAAGGCAAAAGCAAACCCAAAACTTGCGATAAACTGATGAAAGACACGTCAATCACCACCAAATCGATGGCGGCATGGTCAATATCGGCAACAGTTAGGTCTTTGATGTGCGTATTTTCAAGCACCACCACTTTGGGGTTTTCCCGCAAACTCGCCACCAATTGACCCGACCCAACATCGACCGCATACACCTTTTGCGCACCTGCTTGCAGCACGCAATCCGTGAATCCGCCTGTGGACGCACCAATATCCAACACTGTTTTGTTGTGGCAATCGTAGGCAAACACCTGCAAAGCCTTCGCTAATTTGTCGCCGCCTTTGCTCACATAAGCCAAAGGTGGTACCAGCAACTGCACCACGTCCGTAGGGCTAACCTGTTGGGCAGTTTTTCGGGCTACTTTGTCATTCACCAATACCAATCCTGCGGCTATGGCTAATTGGGCTTTTTCGCGACTAAGCAGCAATTGTCGCTCCACTAAAAATACATCTAAACGCATGGCTGAAAAATGTTGGTCACAAAGATAAGCAAAAATTGTGAATTGGTGTAGCAAAAGGGCAATTCGAGTTATTTTGGGCTATTTTCCAAGCAAAAATAGACAAATTTTGTTGTTTTTCTCTCCTTTCGTCGCAACAAAATGGCTTCAATAAACTGTTCAAAGCCCGTCAGTACTATTTTTTTACATTTTTCTAAGCCATAGATGTTATAATCTCGCAAAAAAAAGCTACCTTTGTACCGTTTTTCCGCTTCCCACCCTTTGTAGTGGTCAAATGACCATTTTCCCACCTTAATTTTTTCCTATCTATTACCAAATTTCCACCTTTCCTTTATGTATGATATTTTACAACTCAACGATTTGTTAGACAACGAATTGAGAGCTATTGCCGAGTCTTTGTTCATTCCTGACTATAAAAAACTCTCTAAAGCCGAGCTAATTCATCACATATTAAACGAACAACATCGTGTCGAAAACAATGGCACTTCTACCGAAAAACCCAAAACCGCACGCACACGCCACATAGTGACCAAAAAAGGTAAAACCAATTTGACCGACAGTGCTATGGATAACACGCCATATAGCAACGAAGAAACGAATACAGTTTTGCCCCCAAATATACCTTCCGACAACGAAGAAAAAAACACCAACATAGGTCGAATAAACATAGACACCGATGACTTCACCGACAATTTTAACTACGATTTGGACGGACTCATTGAGGGAGAGGGTGTGCTGGAGATGATGACCGACGGCTATGGTTTTTTGCGGTCGGCTGACTACAACTACCTTAGTTCGCCCGACGATATATATGTATCGCCTTCACAAGTCAAATTGTTTGGCTTAAAAACGGGTGATACGGTTTGTGGAGCGATTCGCCCGCCCAAAGAGGGTGAAAAATACTTTGCTTTGCTCAAAGTGTCGGCTATCAATGGCAGAAATCCCGAAGAAATTCGCGACCGCGTGCCGTTTGATTACCTAACACCTTTGTTCCCAAACCAGAAATTTAATCTTAGCCAAAATACTAATAGCTATTCGCTTCGCCTTATCGATTTGTTTGCTCCCATTGGCAAAGGACAGCGTGGACTAATTGTGGCGCAACCCAAAACAGGTAAAACTTTTTTTCTCAAAGAAATTGCCAACGCTCTCGCCCAAAATCACCCCGAAGTATACCTTATAATACTGCTCATCGACGAACGCCCCGAAGAAGTGACCGACATGGAACGCTCGGTGCGGGCAGAAGTCATTGCCTCTACTTTCGACGAACCCGCCGAACGCCATGTCAAAGTATCGACCATTGCTCTGCAAAAAGCGCGTCGCTTGGTGGAGTGTGGGCATGATGTAGTAATACTTTTGGACTCGATAACCCGCCTTGCTCGCGCCCACAATACCGTTGCGCCTGCCTCGGGCAAAGTGCTATCGGGAGGCGTTGAGGCAAATGCGCTCCACAAACCCAAACAGTTTTTCGGCTCGGCACGCAACATCGAAAACGGTGGCTCACTCACCATTTTGGCAACCGCCCTCATCGACACAGGCTCGCGCATGGACGAAGTGATTTTTGAAGAGTTCAAAGGTACAGGTAATATGGAGTTGCAGCTCGACCGCCGATTAGCCAACAAACGTATTTTCCCCGCTGTAGATATTCCCGCTTCAGGCACGCGCCGCGAAGACCTTTTGTTGGATCGCGATGCCCTCAAACGCATCTGGATATTGCGCAACCACCTCACGGACATGACCGCCGAAGAAGCCATGAATACGCTTTTGGAACGAATGCGCGACACTAAATCTAACGAAGAATTTCTGAATTTGATGAATCGCTAAGATAGAGTTGGCTTGCCATGTTGCGGTTATTATTATTTGGCTTATAATTTTTCCAAACAAGCATAAACATACATCACCCTTACTCCCATACAATATGGTACAACTATTACTATTGGCTTTAGCTCCTGTTGTGGCTGTGGTTTGCTACATTTATAGTCGCGACAAGTACGAAAAAGAACCTTTTATCAACCTATTTATCTCTTTTTTGCTTGGCATGTTTAGTGCTTTTTTGCCTTTGCTGGCAGGTGAAGCCAATGAAAAATGGGGCATTCCCGAAACAGGAGGTTTGCTAAATGTAGCTTTTTATGCTTTTATAGTGGTTGCCTTAACCGAAGAGGCGGGCAAATTTTTGTTTTTGCGCTACTATATGTATCCCAAAGCCGAATTTGATGAGCCATTTGATGGTATTGTCTATGGTGTGATGGTGAGCATGGGATTTGCAGCATTAGAAAACGTTTTGTATGTCTTGCAAGGCGGTATCGGGATTGGCATTGTCCGTATGTTTACTGCCATTCCTGCCCATGCTGTTTTTGGCATTATCATGGGTTACTATGTGGGTTTGGCAAAACACGCTGCTCCCGTCGACCGCTTTCGTTACCTCTTATTGGGTTTATTAAGCGCCACCATTTTGCATGGGCTATACGATTTTTTTATTATGCAAGAAGCCAGTGAAATATTAGCTTTGTTTTCACTCCTATTGTTGCCCATAGGTATTCGCTATGCCTTTGTAGCCATGAAACACTCACATCGTTTGTCACCACACCAAGCCGTCATTGAAACGCCACCCGTCAAAGACCCCACACTTCCGCGCCCTACTAACAACCAAGACCCGTTTAATTCATAAAAGCCCACAACTTTATTTAGTTTTATTATGTTAACATTGCGTTATCGAATCATCATAGCAGTCATTGCTGCCATTATCGCGCTATCTTTTATCATCGAAGGACACTATATCATTGGTAGCATCATTGCTCTATTGGTAGGTGGTTTATTGGTGTTCGATTTTTTTTGGAATGGAACCGTTTTTGCCGCCATGCGAGTCATGCAAAATGGCGACTTAGATGCGACTGAAAAAGTTCTTGCGGAGACTCGTTATCCCGACCGTTTAGGCAGATTTCAAAAAGCCTACTACTATCTCACACGCGGCATGATAGACATTCAGCGCAACAATAGCTCCGCCGCCGAAGGCATGTTTAAAAAAGCCTTAGACATTGGCGTTCGCAAAGAAGAAGAAGGTGCCTTGTATTTCCAATTAGCCAATATCCGCGCCATGAAGCGCGATTTGCGCGGTAGCCGTATGTATTTAGACAAAGCACTAAAAGCCGAAAATACGCCGCAACAAGTAACCGAACAAATGAAATTGATGAACAAAGAACTCAAAAAACACGGTTTTTAAACCTCCGCGCTTTTTTCAATGCAAACAATAGTATGTTAAAAAACTATCTAAGCCCTTTGTCGGATAAACTGTGTTCGCCGCCCATCGATTTCAACATCAATCAGTGGGGAAGCCGACTTATGCTTCACACCCAAAACGCTTTTCCCGACCTAACAAGCACGCGTTTAGCCATTGTAGGCGTGTGTGAAGACCGTTCTGAGGAAGGTGGTTGCCAACTCTCGCCCGACGCTATCCGCAAACATCTTTATCCACTTTATTTCTGGACCGACGGCGTACAGATTTGCGATTTGGGCAATATTGTAGCAGGTGAAACACCACAAGACACCTATTTTGCCTTGCAAAGCGTATTGAAGGTGTTGATGGAACAAGAAATTGTCCCCATCATTCTCGGAGGCACATGCGATTTGACATATGGACAATTTTTGGCACACACCACCACCGAACCCGAAACACACTTTGTTTTTGCCGACGAAAAAATTGCGCTGTTTAACCATGCCAACGATTATTCCTTAGAAAACAGGTCGTTTCTGTACCAAATCATCACCCACAAACAAAGTCTTAGCCATTTTGCTCAAATAGGTTATTTGCGTTCTTTGGTTGACCCCTACATCTTAGAAACACTCGAAAACCTAAATTTTGACTGCTATAGCCTGGGCGAAATCAGAAAATACATGTCCGATTTAGAGCCGATTTTGCGCGATGCCAATATGTTTGCTATCAATCTATCTTGCTTGCGTGCGGCTGATGCTCCTGCTGTTGCCCACACTTCTTCGCACGGATTCGGTGCCGAAGAAGCCTGTCAAATGACGCGCTATGCAGGTTTGAGTGACCATATTCGTTCTATGGGTTTTTATGAATACAACCCTTTGTTGGACTTGAACGGATATACAGCCCAAAGCATTGCCCAAATGATTTGGTATTTTGTCGAGGGTTTTTATGAACGCAAACACGATTTTCCAGATTTAGACGAGCGCAGCTATATTCCCTACATCGTGAGCATGAAAGACGAAGACCACGAGTTGGTGTTTCTCAAAAGCCGCAAAAGCGACCGATGGTGGCTCAAAGTGCCTTTGAGTGGCAAACGAAAACCCAACTATATCTTAGTGCCATGCTCCTATCGCGACTACGAAATTGCCTGCCGCAACGAAATTCCCGACCGTTGGCTCAAAGCCTATTGGCGCGCCACACAATAAAAAATAGTTTCTAACGAACATCATCTCACCCCAACTACAATTACAAAACAACATGTGCTTGTCTCAATATGAGTTAAGCACGTGTTTTTTTTGTATAGTCAACTCAATTTTTTGTGTATTATGTGTTCATGTAAAATTAAACATTATTAACAAAATAAACTTGTAAAAGTCTTCCAAAAGTGTTATTTTTGTCATAATTACACCATATAAAGCTATGTTGAGATAAATAAACCAAAAAGGTTTAACTTTTTTTAAAAAAAGTTCCACAAAAATTTGGAAAACTCCCAAAAAAGTGTTACTTTTGTAACATCAATAAAGACTTTATAATATCGATTAAGTTAGCGATTTGGGGAAACATAATTTTTATAACATCAAAACTAAAATTTTATGGGACAAGCTATTATAACTGAATATAACTCACAAGTTATTGTGGAACTAACCACAACAATGAAACCTTATGCAGTCATGCTAACCAAAGATGTGACTGATGCCGAAGATTTGGTGCAAGAAACGATTTATCGTGCATTAGGCAACAAAGAAAAATTTTCTGACGGCACTAATCTCAAGGCATGGCTGTTTACGATTATGAAAAACATTTTTATCAATAATTATCGTCGCACCATAAAACGCAATACTATTCTTGATGAAACAGCAACATCTTATTATCTAAATAACTCTTCGGAAACTGCCAAAAATGCAGGTGAGAGCAACTTAGGAATGGAAAACATTCAGGCGGCAATAGATAATTTGTCTGATGATTTTCGTGTGCCATTTTTAATGCACTATGACGGTTTCAAATATCAAGAAATTGCCGACGATTTGGCATTGCCCATTGGTACGGTAAAAAGCCGCATTTTCTTGGCTCGTCGCGAACTGCAACGCTTTTTACAAACCTAATCAATACATCGTCCAATTGTATCATCGATTTGCATCGCCCCAAAACCTGTTTGTTTATGGTAAAACAAGCAGGTTTTTTATTTTTTCTTGAGCAAATACAGTATAATATTCCATGTAAATGATGTTATTTTTGTCAATAATGTCCGTTTTTTTGCTTATTAAAAAATCCGAATCTTAGCAATAATATTAGGCATTTTGCTATGTTAGGTCGTCTAAAAAAAGCATATTATGAAAAAAAGTGGCTACCGTTTAATACTTATGGTGGTATAATTAAACAAAAATTTGGAAATTTCGGAAAAAGGCGGTACATTTGCACAATCAAATAGTCTATCATAAATAACCTCAAACCATGGGCAAAGCCATTATTAATGATTTCAATCCACAAATCATTGTGGAATTAGCAAACAGTTTAAAACCGTATGCACTTGCACTAACCAAAAACCCAATTGATGCTAAAGATTTGGTACAAGAAACGATTTATCGAGCCTTGGGTAATCAAGAAAAATTTTCTGATGGTACTAACCTTAAGGCATGGTTACTTGCTATTATGAAAAATACCTTTATCAACAACTATAGACGCTCAGTAAAACACAATACTATTTTAGACGCAACAGTTAATGCCTATTATTTGAATCATGCTACTGACGTTGCCTATAATTTGGGAGAGAGTAATTTGGGCATTGAAAGTATTCAAAATGCGATAAACAATTTGGCAGAAGAGTTTCGCATTCCTTTTTTGATGCACAAAGATGGGTTTAAATACCAAGAAATCGCCGATGATTTGGATTTGCCCATTGGTACAGTAAAAAGTCGTATTTTTTTAGCGAGGCGCCAGTTAAAACGCCTTTTAGAGTCATAAATAAAGACAGCCATTAAATATCAAAACGCTGATAAGGAAGTAATATCCCTATCAGCGTTTGTCGATTCCTATCGGATTCGTTCCATTCGATTAACCATCATATACATCAACAAAATAATTTTTTGAAACCGTTGACGCTCAAAATCAGTATTGATGTTGATTTGTTCGGTATATATCAGTTGGCTTTGGTTTAAAACAAATTTACCCATTTTGGTAAAAACATCATTTTTCATAATATCTCTTATGTCGGGATCTAATAGTCTTTTGACAAAACCAGCATTGTTGGTCAAGACATAAAATCGACGGTCAAACTCCAAATCACCTACTGCCACCTCGCCTTTGAGTGGAACTACCTCCCGTCCAAAATAGTGTAATACTTTTTGTACTTGGCGCGTATAAAAATTGTTGGCTTTTAACCAAAACTTTTCGAATTGCGTATAAACACCTTCCGACCGTATCTCTAAGGTATTGCCATAGTGAATAGCATCGATTATAATTCGCGTATGGGGCGCAGTAATGCCAAACATTTCGGCATTAAACATCGAAATGCTGATTTTTTTGCCCAAATACATTCCCGCCATACTTGGATATTTCCACTCCAACTCTAACCAAGCGCGTTCGGGCATCTGTAGATTGATTTGTAGTTGCTCGTTCAAAATTGCCCATTGTGCTAAGGTGAGACGGTTGAGATATTTTATCACCAAACTAACACACAACAAGACCGCAATGACCAACAATAATAAAAATAATAAGGCAAAAGGTGGCAAAGTGTAGCCAAAAAACAACACAAAACCCACAAATGTAAGGACAATGATAGTGGCGTTTAGGCGCATATTGATACAACTATTAGAATATAAGTTTGGTTTGTAGCACACTATAACAGCTACATGAGGCAAAAGTACGAATAAATTGGCGTTTTTTAAGCATATAGGCTATTTTTTTCTATTAAAATGTCCTATCTTTGCTGCCATAGTCCCAAAAACAACCAATATGTTTCTACTGCTCAAAATACGAAATTTTTTTATTCGCTTATTCGCTTTTTTAGTGGCGCTTGTTGTGGTCTTGTCTAATCTACAATATATGCAAAGTCTGCGCTACGATTTTCCCGACCCCAAACCTTTTAGCGGGACGGCTTTGTATTCTCCTTATCGCTCCACCCAAATGTGGCAAAAGTGCAATTTTCATGCACATGCCAATGCGTGGGGCGGCTTGACCGATGGCAAAACGCAAACGGGTAAAATGCTGTTGGCAAAATATGATTCGATGCAATATGACATAGCTTGCATATCAGACTATCATAGCATCAACCCCGAACAAGACCTTGATTCGCCCACTTTTATTCCTGTCTATGAACACGGACATAATTTGTTCAAGGCACACCGTTTAGCGTTAGGGAGCAAGGCGGTGTCTTATTACGATGTGAGTCTGTTTCACACCCTAAGCGACCGTCAATATATCATCAATCGGGTCAAACATAACTCGCCATATCTGGCGGTAGCACATCCAAAATTTGGTGGCGGACACACCCTCGACGACTTTACTTACCTTACGGGTTATGACCTTATCGAGGTGTTGAACCACTATCGTTTGTCGGACAAGTATTGGGACAAAGCCCTTTCGACAGGTAAAGCGGCTTGGATTATTGCCAACGATGACAACCACAACATTCGCAAAGCCGATGAAACAGGTGTAAAATGGACGATGGTAGGCACCAATGAGTTGAGTAATAAGGCAATTATTGACAATTTGGTGGGCGGCAATGCGTATGGTGTGGAAGGCAAAGCAGGGCGCAACGACCTATGTTTGGAAAGTTTGACCACCGAAGGAACTGCAATGCACTTGCGTTTAGATGGTGTTGCGAAAGAAATTAAACTCATCGGACAAAATGGCATGGTCAAAGCCATTTTTACACAACAACAAGCGATTAGCTATGGTTTTGCTCCCGACGACACCTATATTCGTGCCGAAATCACAACTCGCAACACAAAAATGTATCTCAATCCTGTTGTGCGATACGATGGCAAGCACATTCCTACTAATCCTAATCGGGCTAAACCGCTTTTTTTTGCTACATGGTTCATGCGCTTGCGTTGTTTGTTTGCCTTGGTTTTGACCTATTGGTTGTATAAAAAAGTGGTTTTTCGGTTTCCTTTGTAGCCAACCATATTAATTAAAAACTACATATATTGAATTAAAAATACTTTTCGGATTTGATAATGAACGATGTTACGTACTCGTCTCAAAATGCAACATCAATTAACGGCAATTTGCCATTCCTCGAAATACTATTATCGTAAGTGACAAATGGTGACTCTATTTTTTTGCTCACCCAAAAATTAGCAAAAAAAGGGTGTTCTTTTTCGAGTGGATTCGTCCGGCGTGCTGTGGTCTTTGCTTAATTTTGTGGTAGCAAGCGAAATCGTAGGCTTTTTGTCTGTTTTTCCTCATTAGCTACCACAAAATGTAGGCAATCGTTGAGGCAATTTATCATTCTTTGTCTGTTTTTTCGTGACTTCGGTGCCTCAACGACCGAAACAGCACTATTTCGGGTGACGAAAATAGTCTAAGCAGATGTGCGTTTTTTGTGACCGCAATTATTTGTCTCAAACACTGTCA
>JAEUUX010000004.1 GCA_016787295.1 Chitinophagales bacterium | reverse complement strand
GAACAATGCCGAAATTACGGACATGAACGAAACAGATACAGATAGCACGCCTAATAATGATGTTATAGGTGAAGACGACCAAGACCAAGCCTGTTTTAGCGTGCCAGTTACATTGTGTAGTGACAGTCCAGCAGCGAGCATCACCATTACCGCAGCAACTGCGACAACATATCAATGGTATGTAAGCACAGACAATGGCGCAACTTATACAGCCTTGTCAGGTGAAATAAGCCAAACTTTGGTGGTGAATAATACCTTGATGGGCGGCAATAACATAACCAAATACTTCAAAGTAGCCTACAATGGTTCTCCGATTACGGGTACTTGTGGTGATGTGATGTGTTGTCCTGTTATCATAACCACCCAAACTTGTACAGTTTGTCCGCCTCCTAAGTGTATAACCATTGGAATTACGAAACATTAAAGCTATTTGCTTGAAATAAACTAAAAGAGTGCCGTTGTTTTCTTTAAGGGAACAACGGCACTCTTTTTTTCATGGATTACCAAATTAACGAATAGCACATACCGAATTGAATTTGATGCAAAACAGTATAAAAAACCCTTTTTTATAGCGTGATTGCGCCAATTGTCCTCATGCGTGCGCCAATTGTTCTTGTGATTGCGCCAATTGTTCTTGTGATTGCGCCACTTGTTCTGGTGATTGCGCCAATTGTTCTCGTGCGTGCGCCAATTGTTCTCGTGATTGCGCCAATTGTTCTCGTGATTGCGCCAATTGTTCTTGTGCGTGCGCCAATTGTTCTTGTGCGTGCGCCAATTGTTCTTGTGCGTGCGCCAATTGTTCTTGTGCGTGCGCCACTTGTCTGCGTGCGTGCGCCACTTGTCTGCGTGCGTGCGCCAATTGTTCTGGTGATTGCGCCAATTGTTCTGGTAATTGCGCCACTTGTTCTCGTGATTGCGCCAATTGTTCTCGTGATTGCGCCAATTGTTCTGGTGATTGCGCCAATTGTTCTGGTGATTGCGCCAATTGTTCTCGTGATTGCGCCAATTATTTCTGTGCGCACGTAAATGCTTCCGTGCGTGCGCCAGATGCTTCCGTGCGTGCGCCATTTGTTCTCGTCACTGCGCCAAATGGACTTGTGCGCAGCGCAAAACTGCTTGTAATGCGCACAAACCCATTTGGCGCACGTACATTCAGCTTGTGCGCAGGAATAAAATTGTAAAACTTTTCTGCAATTTGGGTTTTCTCTATGGAATCTAAACATTACTTTACGGCGGAAGTTATTATAAAAAACCCCCTCTCTAATTGCAAGAGAGGGGGTTTCTATGAATGAAAAGCGACAGCTCAAAAGAACATAGTTTTGTCTATTGAAAAATGCGAAAAGTGTTTTCAATTCAGTATAAACACTATGCCATGAACGAAAAATTAAAGATTCCTCCATGATTCGAGCAATGCCCTATAATTTGACTTTATAGTTCCTGCCCGAAAAGATACAAGACTTTTCGCCAAAATCGTGGAAGAACCCAAGTTATCATTACTACATCGTCATTAAAAATTAAAACACCTACTGTTTCACAAAACGCTGTGTTTTTTGTTCGTTGCCATGCGTTATTTGCAAGAAATAAATACCGTTGGGCAATTGCTGCGTATTGATTTGCGTATTGTTTTCACCCACAACAGACCATAGGAATTCCTCAAACACCAAGCGTCCAACAACGTCATATACCCGAATATCGGTTTTGCTGGAGTTGGTAGTAGTAAAATAAACTTGCAAAACATCGGTCACAGGATTAGGGAATAACTGAACAGGGAAGTCATTCACAGCCTCAAATGGTGTATCAGCCTCAAGTGTCTCATCTGTTCTACAGTTTGATGCAATAAAACGCAAAGTATAGTCTTCAACCTCGCCTTGTGCAAAGTTTTCGCAAGGAGAAGTGGCATAACTACCGCGTTTCATGGCTACCCGCATACGGAAAGTTTTACCTAACAAACTGCTGGGAATATTGGCGGCTGCAAACGTTTTGCTAAAAGCAGTACCATTAGTAGTTATTTTCTGCCAAATTTGTTCACCCGCATCAACAAAATCACCGTCCATATTTTTATCTACCCAAACAGTCCAGTATTCTGTTTGTGTTGCACCCACAAATTTAGGTTGCAAAGTCAAAGTAGCAGGGCAGTCTACATTCAGGTTAAAAACTTTGGAACAAGTATAGTTGCCATAACCACTATCGCTGGCAGTCACATTAGCAGCATCTGTTCCAAACTGCACCGATTTAATATATTCGGCGCTGGCATTAATGCCCGACGGTGTGCAAAAAGGCAAAGCTGTGCCGCTTGTATTTACGATGGCATTGTTGTAAGCTACTGCCACCGAAGCAGAAGCAGATAAGCCCGACGAAGCCGTCACAATGACGTAATAAGTACCCGTTTGTGTAGGCGAATAACTCGCACTGCTGGCACCGCTAATAGTAGTATTATTGCGTTTCCATTGATAAGTACAGCCGTTGCAATTGCTCACGGTGGCTGTTAGCGTACTGCCACAGCTACCACCAATAAGGGCAGTAGTTGGATTAGCTGCCACACTCACCACAGGAGCAGCAGGGTTGCTTAGGTTAAAACTACCCGAAGTCGCGCCAATGGGAACAAACGTACCATTAGCTACCGTCATTTGTTGCCCCAGAAGGCTCGCAGCGGCTTGCAAACCACCTGCACTGGCGTATATATCTACATCAGCAACTAAGGAACCTATTTTGCCATAACCGCTTACATTTTGGTGGTTAAGGCGCGTCATTGCCACTTCAACATGTCCGCTTTTGAGGTTACTATTCAAAAAGTTCTTCTGTGCTGTTGCCATATCCACGCCCACTGTTCCGAGCCACGAACCCGAAAAATCTATATAGGCATTATTGACTTTGATACAGTTAGGGAATTGGTAATTCACATCAAAACCCAAACCGTATGCCGTTACATTGACGTTTTGTGTATTGTTGGCATATAAGTCGATGCGTATAATAGTGCTGTTGCCGAAAGAAGGAGGAGCCGTTCCCAAAGCAGCACTCAAACTAATAGGGCTGCTACTATTAACAGGATTTGCAGGTGCTATACCGTGTGTTTGACTATAATTGAGTTGAATGGCGGCGGGGTCATTGTTGTCAATAATGCCGTTACCGTTGCAATCGGCGTGCTTTAGGTTTTGACCGTTGCTTTGTGTAGCACTCCAATCGGTGCAGGGTTGTGCATTAAAGGCAAAGCTGGCATTAGGGCGTGTGTTGCCGGTAGCACCATAGTTTAAGCCAATGGGCAGCAAATCTAAATAGTTAACAATATTGTCATGATTAACATCGCCAGGCCAAACGCAATTATCATCAAGCAGGACATACACGCTATCTATACCCACTTGGTTGCAAGCATCCATGACGCTAAGGCGATACATGCCTGTTTGTGCAGCAGTTATGCTTTGTGTGGTGCCTACTAAGGTGCCATTCAAGTCCCAATTGTACCACAAACCTCCACTAATGCCACAATCAAGAGTGAAACTGCCACTGCTACCACACTGCAAAATATCGCTACCTAATTCCAATTGTGTGGCACTATCGTTAATAATGATGTCTTGGCTATAGGTGTCGGAGCAAGTGCCGTTGGTAGCTTCGAGCATAATGGTATAAGTGCCTGCCGTTGAGAAGGTGTAGTTAAGATTAGCAGCAGTGCCTACATTAGTGCCGTTAACTTTCCATTGATAGGCAGTAGCGCCTGTGCTGGTGTTGGTAAAGGTGATAGGGGTGTTGGCGCAGGTGGGAGTGGGGGGTGAGGTAAATTGGGCGGTAATAGTAGTATTTGAGCCACAAAAAGGTTGTGAAAGCAAAGGATTACTTGTAATAGTAGGTGTAAGGTCAGCAATAGTATATGTTGATATACCTGTCGTAGGAGTTATAGATGAACTTGTCCATGTTTCATTTCCAACTGCTACGGTTGCATCTATTGTACATAAGGTAGAAAAATCAGAGTCTGTTCGGTCTAGTATCATATCATTGGTGCCAAAAACGTTGCTTGTATTTTGAGTAGCGGCAAACAAAATTATGTCGTTACCGATAGAATAAAGCAGAGGGGTATAAGGAGTATTTAATGTTCCGCTATTATCGCTCAATATTTTAGCCCAAATATAATCACCATTACTACCAAGTTTGGTAATTAAAGTATTGTTGGCGCTACCGTTAACAAAGTTTGAAGCAACAAAATAATTTCCATCGGCATTTTGAGCGATTGAATATGATCCGATATTTAAAGTTTGGCTGTTGTAAGAAATATTTCTTACCCACTGTATAGCAAAATTTCCATCGAGTTTTATTAAAACTATTTTATGAGGATCGGGCAAAGATAAATTATAAACATACTGTGCGCAAATAGCATAACCGCCATCTATTGTTTTAATAATATTATCAGGTGTTGCCATCGAATTACTGTTGCCTCTACTGTATGAATAGCTATTAACATGGGTGCCATCTGGGTTTATTTTGGCGATAACTATATTTCCACCGCCACCGCCTACAATACCTACACTAATTAAGTTATCTGCCCCATCATTTATTACCTTACCAAATTGGTCATCGCTACCATAATTGTAGTAATTAGCCCATAGTATGCTACCAGTAGTATCTATTCGCATCATGCCTAAATCGTCTATTGAGCCAGTATTGGGTACTTTCCTCCATGAAGAAAGAGCAATACTGTTGTCCGATAGTTTAGTTAAACGGGGAACTACATACCGGTTGGTATTAGTAACTGTTATGTCCTTAGACCACAAATGACTGCTTAAGTCATTTTGCACTTTAGATACTGTAAATGTATTATTCGAAGCTACTTGTCTTACTCCAACTAATGTATTTGAATTACTTTGGGTAGGGAGTCCTACATTTATTGTTGAATTATTGCTAATAATGAGTTCGCCGGTACTAGCATTTATTTTTTTTACTGCCTCTATATAAAATGTATTTTCTGCTTCGTTGTAAAAAAATGAACCAACTGTTGTAGTCAATCCCGTGTTACCATATATTTTGCTGTAGTAATTGCAAGAGTTAGTTGGTAAATTCACACTTACACTTTCACACACATTATTACTGCCGCAATTATTTACCACCGTCAAGCACACATTATAGGTACCAGCGGCGGTGTAGGTGTGTGTGGCGTTTTGTGTGGTAGCTGTTGTTCCGTCACCAAAATCCCATGTATAGCTGTTGGCACTTAGCTGTGTAGCAAAGGTGCTTAGAGTTAAATCGCTTTCTGTATGTGTGAAGGCTGCATTAGCCGCGGCTTGTACCGTTATGGTTTGGGTATAAGTGTCACTACAGTTGCCATTGCTGGCAGTGAGTTGTATGGTATATATGCCTGCATTGTTGAACAGATAACTAAAGTTGGTGGCAGTGCTTTGAGCCGTGCCATTCAATGACCAATTGTAGGCAGTAGCACCTGTGGAGGTATTGGTGAAGTTGATGGTTGAAGGAACGCAAACTGTTGTGCCACTGTCGCTGCTAAACGAGGCAATGACATTGCAGCCTTGTATGGTAAAATTGGCATTGCTATTGTCTGCAACAGTACTATTGCTGCTATTCTCCACCCTAACGCGGGCTAAAGTAGTAGGACTATTGGGAACAGTCCATGTATAACTCCCCGTATTGGCTTGGTTGGCAATAAAGTTCCAATTGCTGCCGCCATCTATAGAATAATACAAATTTACATTGCTAACCGTACCTGTGCTTGTCCAAGTAATGTTTTGTGTGCTACCCGCCTGCCAGATTTCTCCACCATTAGGACTTGTAACGGTGATGGTTCCTTGACTAAGCGAACAAGTTCCTACACCCACCGCACACCAAGCATTCACTACTTGCGTTACTTCAGCGCTGTTGGCACCATACAAGTCAGTAGCTGCACTAATAGCCGCCACACGTGCATCGCTGTATTGAGAACTGGGTGATAAATAAAAAGCGGACAACATACGGTAAGCAATTCGCGCTGCTTTGGTCATGCCAATAGCTGTAACATTATAGGTTGTGCCAAAGTCATTGGTGCCGCTTCCGCCTTGGCACAAAAGATAAAACCAATAGTTTTGCACGCCGCTATTGTAATGCACCCCGCCATTGTCTCCACTGCCTGTGTACCAATAAGTTCCCTCGTAAGTATCAGGCTGTTCGTGAAGGTTAGGGTTTTGCATATTGCGTATGCCTTGCCCACCATTATAGGAACTGGTAATATCTTCGCCTATCATCCAGTCGGCACAAGTGGGGTCGGCATAAAACTCTATGACTGTACCGAAAATGTCGCTAAAAGACTCGTTCAAAGCACCCGGTTCATAGCTGTAGGTCAAATTTGCAGTATATTGGGTGATGCCATGCATGATTTCGTGACCAACTATATCGGTTGACACCAAAGGACTAAAGATGCTGCCATCACCATAAGTCATAAAATTGCCATTCCAAAAGGCATTATCAAACCCATTGCCAAAATGCACCCAACTCATCAGTTTAGCATTGTTGCCATCAAAGCTGTTTCGGTTGTGGGTATTCTTAAAATAGTCGTAGGTTTTCTCTGTTGACCAATGCACTGCCGTAGCAGTAATGTCTTCATTAAAATTGTTGTCCGTGCTGGTTATATCCCAAAAGCTGTAAGTCGTGCCATTGTTAGCCGTATAGGTTTCTATTTTTCGGCTCACACTTTCGCGCAGGCGGTAGTATGTTCCTTGGTTATCAGCAGTAATTGCCACAGGATTGCTGCAACTGTAGCGAGCAGTTCCCGTGCAAGGAGCATCAGCATCGTGCAGGCGGTTAATTGTTGTAACTACTTCGCCGGTTTTTGCATCGACAAAAATGAATTTTCTTGACAAAGGTTCGATGGTATATACATCAAATTTGTAAGAAAGTTTGTAACTTTGCGGCTCTTTTTTCGGGCTGTTGCTTGCCCACACCAATTCGCCTTTGGGATAAAAGCTGGCATGAGGATTGTCGGTGCTTGCTTGCAAGGCTTTTTGGTAATCGTCGTTTTGCCATGCAAAAGTTTTCCCTTTGCTGTATTGCAAAGCCTTCTGCAAAGCTGCCGCTTCGTTCAATACCACATTCGCCTCTCCCTCGATGCCAAGCACCAAGCCACCATTAGCCGCATACACTTTTCCTTCTTCGTTTTCGTGTATCAACAATTGCGCTCCTTCAACGGGATAATCTCGAAAGTTTTGTTGGTAGCGATAATGTTTATAACCCAATTCGTCCTGTTGGATATTGAGTGATATAAGTTCGTCATTGAAGCCTAAGCCCAAAGTGTTTTTTTGTGCTGCCAAACGCGTAGCAGACAAACTTTGCTGTTTCGTATCAAAGTTTTGCCAATAACTGTTTTGTGCCAGCAAACTTGCGGTCATGCACCACAAGCTAAGAATAAGAAGTAACCTTTTCATGCTAAAAGTATTTTGATTAGATGATTTAATACCGCAAAGGTAGGGGGTATGTTACTTTTTTACAAAAAGAAAATAAGCCAGTTTTTGAAATTTTTGTATCATCTGTCTCATATCTTATTGATCATAAGTGCCTGATAATCAAGTTATTAGATTAAAAGGAATGCTCAAAACGCTTTGATTTTTTTACCTTTTTCTTTAAGCCCTTTATTCTCTTTTTTTTATGAAAAACAGCTATTTAATCAGTCTTTTACAACCGTTAAATCCTGCGGAGTTCAAGCGATTTGGTGATTTTTTGGAGTCTCCTTTCCACAATAGCAACAAAAATTGTCTTGTACTCTACCAATATCTCAAACGTTTTTATCCTGATTTTGAAGCAGAAAAGGTAGATAAAAACAAAATAGGCACTAAGATATTTGGCAGTCAGGAGAAGGCAGACAAGAACATGGCATCTCTAATGACCACCATGAGTAATTTGGTAGGTGACTTCCTGTGCCACTTGCAGTTGGAGGCTAATCCCGATATTCGCAGCACTTTTTTGCTCAAAGGCTTGAGTGAAAAGGGTTTAAAAAGACCATTCATTTCCCAATACCAGCGTGCCATACAAGAATTAGCGGAACAAGAGACCCAAATAGACATAGCCTACTTTGGAAATAAGTATGAGAAGCTAACTTTGTTGCAGGAATTTAACGAACTTAACAAAGACAACACTTTAACAGTCGATTTGCAACAAATCGCCGACGTTTTTGCAAAACATAGCCTCTTGCAACAACTACATATTGCCGCCATTATCATCAACAAAGCGAGTTTCAAGGCTATTGCATACGACAGCCAAGCCATCGAAGACCTATTAGCCACCGTAGAAAGCAAAAATTTTTTATCCGAAACCCTGATTGAGTTATACTACCATGTTCTCAAGCTATTAATAGACAATTTGTATAACCGCGAAGAGGCAGCTCAACATTTTTTGTTGCTTAAACAAACTTTATCAAAAGCTACAGCAACAATTGCCATAGAACAATTGCGCAATTTTTATGCTTTCGCACACGTTTATTGCAACAAACAAGTACAAAAAGGCAAAGAAGCATTTCGGAAGGAGGCTTTAGAGTTATATAAACAGCAATTAGCACAAAATGCCCTCGAATTTAATGGTTATATCGTTCCCAACAATGTTTATAATATGGTGACATTGGGTTTGCAATGCGGTGAATGGGAATGGGTACGCCAATTCATTGAGTTTGCTAAGAATAAAGTAGCTCCCAAATTTGTTGACAATTTGTATGCCTTCAATTTGGCAAAGCTGCATTTCTATACCAAAGAGTTTGACAAGTGTATAGAAGCATTGCACGGCATAAATGGTTTTATTGATGCCTTATATCAAATGGAAGCCAAGAGTTTGTTGTTGCGCGTCTATTATGAACAGCACGAAACATTGGCATTTGAGGCTTTGGTGGTTTCGTTCAGAGAGTATATCTACACACAAGAAAGCATTCCCAAGGGACGAAAAGAAAGCTACCTCAATTTTGTTCGCTTTGCTAATCAATTGTACAAACATCGTTCGGAACACAAAAAAATAAGCCTTGCAGTACAAAAAGCCATTGAGGAATGTGCCAATATTAGTGAGAGGGCATGGCTTTTGGAGAAAGCAGATGCCTTGTTATAAGTCCGATATTGCCATGCGGAGCTGTAAAAATTTCAGTTTTTCCCCACATATTGCCTTTGTACCATTTATTGGAATGATTTGGGAGACAATACAACACAATTGAACTATCCTCATTCCTGCTACACTTCGAGATAAACAAACATTGGAATTATTGCATAAAAATTGACAAACTATTGATGGCGTTTCGGGCTGTCATGGTGGTTTTTGAATGACAAAATAGTTAAGCGCGCTAAAGCAATGTTTCTATTGCCTTAGCGCGCTTAGTTATTTGGGGACATAGTTATACTAAATTGGAAATGTTTTTCGGATTTGATAATGGCAGAGGTTATACACTCGCATCAAAAATGCAGTATAAAATAGTAACATTTTATCGTTATCCGAAATACTATTGTCGTAAATGACAAATGGTGCTTTTTCTTTTTTGCTCACCCAAAAAAGAAACAAAAAAGGGTGTTCTTTTTTCGAGTGGATTCGTCCTGCGTACTGTGGTCTTTGCTTAATTTTGTGGTAGCAAGCAAGGTTGTAGGCATTTTGTCTATTTTTCCGCATTAGCTACCACAAAATGTAGGCAATCGTTGAGGCATTTTATCGCCCTTTGCTTATTTATTCGTCATTCCGATGCCTCAACGACCGACTACAGCACTATTTCGGACAGCGAAAATAGTGTATGTAAGGGTATCTTTTTAAATTATACAGACATTATTGCGTTGAGAACTAACTTCTACATCGTTCCGCGAAATTCGAAGACCGTTTTAACTCCCGCATAGAGTCTACGCATACACATTCATCTGTTCGGTGGGAAGCCATTTGTTTTGCAGCTTCAAAACTTTTTCTATCACATCGCGCACGCAACCTTCGCCGCCTTTGTAGGGAGAAACATACTGGGCTACTGCCAAAACTTCTGGCACTGCATCGGCAGGACAAGTGGCTAATCCTACCATTAGCATGGGAGCCGCATCGAGCAGGTCGTCGCCCATATATAAGATTTCCTCTCTTTGAAGTTGGTGGGTGTCGATGAACTGTTGCAGGACGACGGCTTTGTTTTCTATGCCGCTATAAATATGCTGCACACCCAATTTCTGGAAGCGCAACGCCACACCTTTGGACGTGCCACCTGTTATCAAAACAATACTAAAGCCTTCTTGCAATGCCTTTTTGACGGCATAACCATCACGGGCGTTCATGCGACGCAGCAACTCGCCTTGCTCGGTCACTAACAAGCCATTGTCGGTAAAAACCCCGTCTATGTCAAAAACAAAGGTCTTGATGGGCTTAAATTTTTGGAGAATATTGGTCATAAATGTTTTATGTTAAATAAATGATATGATATAGAATAGGGTAGGGGAGATGTGGGGGATTTGTTGAATCATTAAGCCATTCAATAAATCCCCTGAATCTAACCCACAAATCACTCCCCATTAAGGTGTCTTGAGAAAACTTTGACGAACCTGCGCATTCTCAGAACTAAGCTCGACAAAATAAACACCCGCACTGTAATGTTGAATATCCAAAGACAAACTATGACTCGAATCGATGGAGCGCGTGAGCAATACCCTGCCGTAGGTGTCGATGAGGCGCATTTGTGCGGCTTTACCCATGTTTTGCCAATTTATAGTAATGTTATTGCGTGAAACAGTAGGCACTATTGACAGCATTGGTGGCACATCGCTTGTTCTTTGCAACAGTAGGTGTGCCAACGTTTCTTTCTTGCCGTTATAGTCTATGCCTGATAGCCGATAATAGTTGCTACCTGCCAAAGGCGCAGGGTCGATGGTTTGATAATGGCTTTTGTGTTGGGCATTCACAGCCGCAACTTTTGTCCAAGTGTCTCCATTATTGCCTTTCGAACGCTCTACAAGGTATTGCTCCGTGTTTATTTCCTCTGCAATATCCCAAAACAGCTCATGGTGGGTGTCTTTTATCTGCCCATTAAACTGCAACAGACTAACGGGCAAGGCAGCACAAAACGTTGTCCCTATTCCTTCGAAAGATAACTCACAATTGCCGTTCCATACCGTAATATTATAAGGTTCGTCCATCAAAAGCGGGTCGGACAATAGCTCTATGGGAGGATTATTGCTATAAAAACTATTATTGATTGTTCCCCACACATCTGTATAGCCGCTTTGGTTAATTGTCAGTGCCACTTGGTAGCTACCATTGCTGCAAACAGGACTAATATTAATGACGTTTGAGCAAGGCTGCAAGGGAATGTCGCGGGTATAGGCGGTTTTACAGTCATTGACCATTACTGCTGCTTGGTTTGCAAAGGCTTCGGGAAGTATATAGTTGGGAGGATAGCTTGTTAGAACGACTGTATAGTTATGATTTATTGGAACGGCTTTGGTATAGTTCCCATCGGCATTAGTGTTGGTGTAATAAGCGGTATTATTTTCGTTTTCTATTTCCAAAGGAATGTTACTCACAAGCGTTTCGCCTGCATCGTACACAAAATTGGCGTTATCGTCGAGCCAAACCATGCCGCTAATAGCTGCTTGTTCGACAAAATTATAATTGTATAGATAATCTATAGCATTGGAACAGGCACCACAAGCTCCCAAAGGCTGTGCCACCACAAAGAGCGGCAATAAGTTGGGATTATTCCACAAAACACTTATATCTTGAGACACTTCGGCGTTCGCATGAAGGCTATTGAGGTTTTGTTGGGTCAATAAAGAATCTGTTGTGTCGAATATACCATCATCGTTGCTATCCACATAGACCGCTATGTTTATTCCCTCAAAATCAACAGTGGAATTATTGCTCAACACATAGTTAAACGCCAAACTATCCATGACAGGACGACAATAAATATTGGCATTGGCAGCCATAAGGGTCAATTGTTGGAATGGGTTGGAGAGGCTGAAATAACCATCGTTGACATTTGTTTGGACGCGCATCGAACAAAGGCTATTATCACTCACACACACAACATCTTGATTGACAACGCTTTGCAACAATACGTCTGCCGCAAAATTCGAACACCAATCTATATCCTGCACATCGACTGCTAAATATAGGTCAACGACATCGGCAGCAGCAATACCCACAGGCAATTGATAAGTCAAGACTTCTTGTTGTGTGGGCAAGGTAGTTTGGCTTGGCTCGCCCATTGTTGCGCCATTGCTGCTCGTTGTGTTGGGGATATAGCTCACACCTTCGGGCAGATAAATGTATAACAGTTCATTATCACCGACAGGCGTACCATTGAGGTGGGCAATTTGTATGTGCCAATTCATGCTGTCGCTGCAAGATATGTTATCGGTCAAAAGGTGCAACAACAAATCGTGTGTGGAGCCGACTCCCGCAATTTGCAGTGGCACAAACAGTTGGCTTACACCGTTGCCAATGGCAGCACTACCGCAAGAACGCTTGCCATATCCTGTGGCGCGAAGCGAACTACCCGCAACAAAATCGCAGTTGGTGGTGGCATTGAAATTAATTTTGGCTTTTCGCTGTTCGTTGCTGCCCAAAGCCGTTCCGAGAATGCCTTGTGCGGCAATACCACCCACAGGCGGCAGCATATCGGCGGCTGACAGGTCAAACACAATGCCATTGTCACTAAAAACAGGCGTGAAAGCGCGTGGCGGTGTGCCAAGTGGATACTCTATGGTGGCAGTGCCGCTCGGAATGATGCCTCCCAAAGGCGGATAATCGAAAGTTACAATAGGCTGAAAGAGGCTACCCAATTGCGCACTGTTGACCGTAAGCGTAAAAGAGACTGTTTCGCACAAATCGACCGCTGCGGCAGGAGACTGTAAGCTAAGTTGGATTTCGGTAGGCGTTTCGGGAACAATAGCCGTGCCAACCATTGTGTTTCGGTTGCAAGCGATGCCATCGAGACTCGTTGGATAGACACTACAATCCCAGCCTGCATATAACTGTATGGGAGTTTCGTTTTCGCAGGAGCTAACAGCCAAATGCAGCCTGACAACGCCCGCATAACCAAAGCTAAAATTCTGTTGATAAGAAACAAAGGTCATATTGCCGTTATATGTTTGGCTTGTGGGAGGCAAACTGTCCAATTTAATCAGATAATTGCCATCATCGAGCAGGCTTAGTGTGCCTCCTTCGACGGCTTCTATGCTAATATTATTGGCAGGCAGGCTAACGATAAAGAAACTATTAGGAAAAACATATTGTGTGCCATTATAAAAACCTGCTTCGAGGATAATATTAGCGGCATAAAGGCTATTGACATCGAAGCGCGTAGCCACAGGAACGGCTTCGATGCTATTGCTTATGGGTGCGGTATAGGTCTGGACGCTATATGGACGATATAGTGCCACATCGCTTTTTTCCCAAGCCTCCATACAAGCCGTATTATGGCTATAGGCTTTATTGCGATAGAAATAAGACCCTTCCAACAACTCATATTGGGTAGCCGATTGGCAATTGCTGCTAATACCAATGCTTAAAGAAGGTCCTTCCGTCGAAATATATTCCGCTTGAGGGAAATTGCCACTATTATAATAGCGCAACAAGGTTCTGCCATCGAACAAAGGCATGACAACAGGCTCAACAGCTATTTGCAAGGGGTTTGGCGTGCAAGAATAATAGCTACTATTGGGAACATAACTCACACCATCGGGCAAAATAACGTTTATTGAGTCTATCAGAATGTCGGGACGAATCTCTTGGGGGAATATATCGCCTCCTAAACCTGCTTTTAGGTCAAAATAAATGGTTTCTTCGCCACACAAATTGTCACCGAGCCACAAACGCGCTTGATAGTTGCTTTTCTTTTGGGCATTCAGGTAATCGGGAGCGTCAGACACAAAAAGCTTTTGCCCAATGTGGTCACAACCAAAGATTTCGCCATTATTATAATACGTAAAATAGGTCAGACGGAAGTGCGTGAGGTCTGCAATTAAGTCAAAATCATTATTAAGGGCTTGTGCTTCGAAATAAGTAGTTGTCCAAATGCTATCACCCACGCCAAGCGCCTCATTTTCGAGCATACTTAAGAGCGGTGTGAGGTCTATGTCGTTTATCCAATACCCATTAGCGCCTTGCACCATTTCGTTTGGGATAATAGGAGCGGCGGTGGTATAAGTTTGTTGGTTTTCGTGGTCATAGAGGGTCACATCTGTTCGAAGGTGTTCCAATAAAGGAAAAACGTCGGGCGAATAATGCACAATGCGCAAGTGAGCATTGTCTATCAAAAGGGCTTCGTTGCCAATAACAGCGCCTTTGGACTTCACCACAATAGAATCACAAGTATAAGCACTGTTTGAGGCAATTGCATCATTATTGGGGTCAACAATTTGGGTGAAATCATAGTCCGTATAACCATATTGTACACGTTGAGCAGTCATGCTCAAAGGCGTTAGACAAACATCGTCGGAGGCTAATGTGCCGTCGGGAATAGCACAAACCGTTCCTTCTATTTCATTGTTGCAAGAAGCGCCAAAAGTACTGTGTGTTTGGACATCGATACTGCCGCAAGCCAAGGGAACGGAGCAACCGCAAGCTTCGTCACAAATAAAATGAGACGACCATTGTATAGTGGCTTGAGGAGGTGTGTTATCGAGGCATTGTAATTGCAATAAAAGGTGTATGCAGGCGAAATTATTGGCTAAAAAACCGTTAAGATAGACCGTACTACCGTCTTGTTCGATATTGAGCGGCACGGGTGTGTCATTATATAAGGTAACATACCAAGCAGGCATAGTGTCAGGCGCTACCACAAAGCCCGGTGGCAGTTCGATAGCGAAATAAATAGAATCGGAAGGGCAATTGAGGCTATACGAAAGGGTATGGCAGAACGTAAACTCCTCTGTCGTGTTATTGTTCCACATATCCAAAGCTCCACTTGCTTGAGCAGTAGAAGTCAATAAGTAGAAACGGGTATAATTATAGCCACTACTAAAATTATTGCTGGCTGTTCCGCAAAAATTATTGTAAACACCTTTTATACCCCAGAAATAATCCAAATCCTGCCCGCAACTTATGTCTTCGCACGACAGGTCTACATTATTGACCGACAATTGCAGCGAAGCAGAAGGGGCTAAATCATCATAAAAACCGTCTTGGTCGGCATCAACCAAGCCAATATTAGGGTTTGTATTGGCACTAAAATTAAAACTTTGGTAAGCATACTGCTCGATACTCGAATAGTTTTGCCCATTTATCAACATATCAAAAGAAAACACCAAATCGCCAGAAGTCAGGAAGTTGCCATTGGGCGCTTGCCAGCCTGCATCAAAAGCAATATTGAGAGCGGCATTCGTAGCGGAGGTATTGTTAATCGTAATATCAAAACCACCTGTTCCACAGGTGTTAATGTTGTTATTCATAGGCACTCCCACCATAACAGCAGGCACAGCAAGGGGCTGAAAGGTGATAAGCGCGTTTTGAGATACCTCATTGCCACAGCTTTCGGTGTTACAGCCCCAATTTGCAGCATAAGTGGGCATTAGCACCACCGCATTGTTGCAATTAATAGGGCTTGTATAGTGAAAAACAATGTTAAGCGTTTCGCCATCATCTAAACAAGCATTTCCATTGCCGACACCATTGAACATCGAAGGCACAATATGAAGTATAATACAAGGGTCTATCTCCGTTTGACAGAAATCGACGACTTCCCAAGGCACTTCCACCCCGCCAACAGTGACCGAAAAAGCATTGGGCGTATTGGCGAAATTGATAACAGACATATCTCGCACCTTCACCTCCACCGAATCGACGCAGCCAAAGCCACCGTTTAGGATAGTAAGCGTTTGTGAGATAGTTTCGCCCGCTGTGCCGCTCATATCAAAGGGATTAAACATCGTCAAAGCCCCATACAGCACCGAATAAGGCAGAGAAGCACCATCGACCTCTCCTACATTAGTCCAGACATAGATATTGTCCTGAAAAATACCGCCACTTTGGGCATAACTGACCGCCTCACAATTGGCAGTTCGCTCAAAAGATAAAACCAAACTCGTGCCTATACTAATAGGAGAGGGGAGATGGATAACAAAACGCGGCATATTGCTCGGCGCAGTGGCATCGCTTTGCAACAAAGCCCCAACATCGTTCAACACTAAGGCTTCGCTGCCCACCACATAGTCAACGCCCACAGGCAGTTCGACTTGGACAACAATAGAATCGGCGATGAGGCTTGTGGGAAGGAGTTGGACAAGCAAAGGAGCCGTTTCGCCACACGCTTGTAAAGAAGTAGGAGAATCAACAAGGAGGCTAAGTTGTGCATACACGTTACCGCTGCAATACAACAAGCCCATAAGCATCATAAATTGCAATTTTTGTATCATGAGTAGCCATTTAAGGGTTTAATGATAGATAGTTTATAGTATGTAAATTATTTTTGCGACAAATGTAGTAGTTTTTTTTCAAATCTAATAGTAAGAGTGAAAATTTTCAATGATTTTTTTTAATGTACAGGAGAAATATCGAAAATAATAATAGGTTTTGTGGTGCATTACAATATAATAATGAAACGAACAACCGACAATTTGCATAATATCACCCCAATATTGCACCAACCAATGCCAAATGTGTTAAACATAAATAGCCAAATGTGTAATAACCAACACGCATTTCAACCCTGAAAGGGCAAAACGTTTATAGCAACCGTCACCGCCGCCCGAATAACACAAACCCTGAAAGGGTGAAATGATAGTGTGTTGTTGTTGGGTGAAATGATGTTGTTTGATGGTGGTTTCATTTTTCGTTACATTATAATAATGGAACGAAAAAACGACAATTTGCATAATGTCACCCCTTCGGGGTTTTTGTAAAATCGGTTTTTTGTTTTTTGCTATAAACTTGTCACCCCTTCGGGGTTTATTTTTGTTTTTATGTTGCCCTTAATCCAACCCTGAAAGGGTGAAACGTTTATAGCAACCGTCACCGCCGCCCGAATAACACAAACCCTGAAAGGGTGAAATAATGATGTTGTATTTTGGGATGATTTTTTGTTTTTTTATATTACAATGTTGGTGCAAAAAAACGACAATTTGCAACATATCACCCTTTCAGGGTTTTTGTAAAATCGGTTTTTTGTTTTTTGCTATAAACTTGTCACCCCTTCGGGGTTTATTTTTGTTTTTATGTTGCCCTTAATCCAACCCTGAAAGGGTGAAACATTTATAGCAACCGTCACCACCGCCCGAATAATACAAACCCTGAAAGGGTGAAATGATATTGTGTTGTTGTAGGGTAAAATATTGTTGTTTGATGGTGGTTTCATTTTTCGTTACAATATAATAATGAAACGAACAACCGACAATTTGCAACATATCACCCCAATATTGCACCAACCAACGCCAAATGTGTTAAACATAAATAGCCAAATGTGTAATAAACAACACGCATTCCAACCCTGAAAGGGTGAAACGTTTATAGCAACCGTCACCACCGCCCGAATAACACAAACCCTGAAAGGGTGAAATGATATTGTGTTATTGTTAGGTGAAATATTGTTGTTTGATGGTGGTTTCATTTTTCGTTACATTATAATAATGCGACGAACATCCGACAATTTTCAAAATATCACCCCTTCGGGTTTTTTGTAAAATCGGTTTTTTGTTTTTTGCTATAAAATGTCAACCCGTTTGGGGTTTATTTTTGTTTTTATGTTGCCCTTAATCCAACCCTGAAAGGGTGAAACGTTTATAGCAACCGTCACCACCGCCCGAATAATACAAACCCTGAAAGGGTGAAATGATATTGTGTTGTTGTAGGGTGAGATATTGTTGTTGTAGGGCGATATTATTGTTTTTTGAATTACAATATTGTTGTTAGCGGGCGATATATTGGTTTTTAAAATTGCTATCCATATTAATAAAAATGCTTAATTGATGCCTTAAATAGGCATTATAATGCTTCAAAACCCTAACTTGAGCTTTTAGAATGACTACATGAGCTTTTAGAATGACTACATGAGCTTTTAGAATGACTACTTGAGCTTTTAGAATGACTACATGAGCTTTTAGAATGACTACATGAGCTTTTAGAATGACTACATGAGCTTTTAGAATGATTACATGAGCTTTTAGAATGATTACATGAGCTTTTAGAATGATTACATGAGCTTTTAGAATGATTACATGAGCTTTTAGAATGACTACATGAAGCTCACAGCATGGGTTTAAAAGCTCACGACATGGGTTTAAAAGCTCATGATATGGGTATAAAAGCTCACGGCATGAGTCTAAAAGCTCACAGCATGAGTTTAAAAGCTCACAGCATGGGTCTAAAAGCTCACGGCATGGGTCTAAAAGCTCACGGCATGAGTTTAAAAGCTCACGGCATGAGTTTAAAAGCTCACGGCATGGGTCTAAAAGCTCACGGCATGGGTTTAAAAGCTCATGGCATGAGTGTAAAAGCTCACGGTATGAGTGTAAAAGCTCATGATATGAAAATAAAATAACCCAAGATAGCAATTAGGCAAGACCCAAACACGATAAAACCAAACACTAAACCTTTTTCAGCCCGTTAACACATACATACTTTTTGAAACGTTGTTCTATTTATTGCCAAAAGGAACTAAAGACACCTATCAATGTGCCACAAAAAAGACCAATTGTCTTAATAAAACAATTTTTTACAAAAAAATGACAAAAAAAAGTGTCTAAAATTTGGAAAATGCTTGCAAACCTGTTACCTTTGCAAAGTAAAACAGCTATTAGCCTGTCTAAACGTGCTTAGTAACTGTTTAAGTACCCATAACTATATTTTTTTCACCCGTAATTCCTCATATAATATGGCATCACCCACCATCAAAGTTATTATTCCGACCGAAGTTAGTCCCATGTTGACTTTGTGCCGCAACATTGTCAAGAAACACAATGCCGACGGCAGCAATAGTGTTCTGCCCACCTTTATTATGCAGTCATTCATAAAACTGACCAACGAGGCAAGCCAAAAGAATGAACAGCAATTAGACCTCAAAAAACAGGCAGAGTTAGCCACCGAAAGACGCAACATTATTCTGGGTAAACATGAGAGTCAAAATCGTTTCACAACCAATACCGTATTGTTTTATGTCACCTCCATTCGCGACTATTTGTTAGGTGTATTTCGTGGCAACGAGCGCGAATTAGGCAGCTACGGTTTTGTTGTTCAATCACCCAAAGGCGATGTTCGTGTAGAGATTCCTATTAATTCAGAAGAGTTAAGTTTGTTGGCAATACACATTGTTCAAAAACACCAAAACAACCCTGATAATAGCGTTATCCCACTTGTTTTGATAGACCCACTTATTGCCTTAGTAGCAGAGACTGTCGCATTGGTAGATAGCGCCGCGCAACTTCGCCGCGACGCCGAAACAGCTACCCAAAGCCGCAATTTGTTGCTCGGTATCGCCCGTTCACAAAACAGTAAGACCCCCAATACCCTTCGCTACTATCTTTCTTCTATCCGCGACATTCTATTAGGCATGTATCGCGGGCAAGAACAACGTTTGGGCGACTGGGGCTTTGAAGTAAACGCCTCTGCTGCAGCCTCAAACACTATAATAGACATTGCAGAAGTTGATGATAACACCAACGACTCTATATCAGACAGCACAAACAATGATACGCTGTAAGTTGGGAGATTTAATACAGAATGAAAAATGGTTTTTAACCTACTTAATGCCATAAATGCAAAAATTGGAACATTCATGTATTAATTTCTTATTTTAAATTACCCAAAAACCCGCTCTAAGCATAATTAGGGCGGGTTTTTTAGTGCATTAGCAATACATGAAAAGTATTTTTTGAAACTAAGAGTTGATTCTATGAGAGGTGATTTAATAATTTCCTTTTTTTGTGTCCATTTGTTAACCATTAACAATTAGCCCAAACCCCAAACGAGTTGACATTTTATAGCAAAAAGCCCAAAAAAGGTTTTTTAAAAAGCCCGAAGGGGTAATATTATGCAAATCATCGGCTGTTTGTTCCATTATTATAATGTAACGTATGACGAAGCCACCATCAAACAATATCGTTTCACCCAATAAAGCAAAAATAAACCCCGAAGGGGTGATAAGTTTATAGCAAAATAGAAATAACGGATTTTACAGAAACCTTGAAAGGGTGACATTATGCAAATCATCGGCTGTTTGTTCCATTATTATAATGTAACGTATAACGAAGCCACCATCAAATAACATCGTTTCACCCAATAAAGCAAAAATAAACCCCGAAGGGGTGATAAGTTTATAGCAAAATAGAAATAACGGATTTTACAGAAACCCTGAAAGGGTGATATTATGCAAATTGTCGGCTGTTTGTTCCATTATTATAATGTAACGTATGACGAAACCACCATCAAACAGCATAATTTCACCCAATAAACCCAAAATAAACCCCGAAGGGGTGATAAGTTTATAGCAAAATAGAAATAATAGATTTTACAAAAAACCTGAAAGGGTGATATGTTGCAAATTGTCGGCTGTTCATTACATTATTACAACATAATGCACCACGAAACCACCATCAAACAACAATATTTCACCCAATAAACCCAAAATAAACCCCAAAGGGGTGACAAATTTATAGCAAAATAGAAATAACGGATTTTACAGAAACCCTGAAAGGGTGATATTTTGAAAATTGTCGGCTGTTCGTCGCATTATTACAACATAATGCACCACGAAACCACCATCAAACAACACCATTTCACCCTACAACAACACAATATAAACCATTATGTTTGCAATACGTGATAGATTTTCTAAGATAAAGGTAATTTTTTAGCAAAACTTGTTCTGTGAAACAATACTATAACTCATAAAAACCCGATCAACACTACAATTTTGTGGTGAGACTATATGCTATGACAAGGCTATTTGGTAATTAACGTTGAACACAGTTGGCGAGTAGATGCAAGAATGATACAAATAAACAGACGATGGTTGTTTATCAAAAAAATATGCAAAGCTATTTCGTTTTTTAGCATAAATAGATAACTTTGCAGCGTTTTTTGTGGGATAGTAAACTTCGAAATACGGCATTGGGAATAATCGTCGTGGAGTGCTATCTGCATAAATAACATTGTTTTCTGTAATTATCATTGTTTCGTTGTGCGTCTCTCGCTTGCTGCTGTGTTGTTGTGTTAATCGTTTTTTATGCACCTCATTATCCAATATTTTATCCCAATAATGCCTATTATAGTAGCATAATCACCGCTGCCTCCTCAATAAAACGCTCTTATGACCCATAACATTACAAAATTATTCTCTATGACATTCAAAACAAAACTCAAAAATGTGCTGTGGCTCTGTTTTTGGGCTATAACGTGCCAATATGTTGGGGCGCAAGTCCAAAGTTTTAGTGCCACTATCGGCAGTACCATCGACCTTACGGGTGCAAACGGCTCTTGTGCTACGCCCGGAACTTCGTCGCCCAACATTATCCCGATTACTGTTTCGGGTGTCGGGACGTTGAGCAGCAGTAATGCTGTTACGCAAATCAAAGTGCGGTTGAATAACAGTTGCACGGGTAGTTCGATGAACCTTAACAACCTGCAATGTAGATTACAGTCTCCTAATGGCACTTGTGTGGGGGTGTATAGCGGCGGTTTGTCTACTACGGCTACAGGTACGCATGATATAATGCTCGTATCCAGCACTTCTTGCCTCAATGACCCTAATGCTAACGGATCTAACACGGCGGGCGTTTCGGAAAGCAGCTCAAGCAACTATGGTTTCTTTAATGCTCAATTTAACGGCACTCCTACCGACCTGACTGCCACTTTCAACGGCGAAAATGCCGATGGTACGTGGCGTTTGGTGTTTAGCGAAACAACTACTTCCGAACCTTGTTTGGCGGCTGCCACCATCGTCTTTGGCAACCCCACCGTCGACGACCAAACACCCAACGGCGATAACTGTATAGGGGCTATTGTGTGGGACGGAGGGGCTATTTGTGCTGCTACTAACGGCAAAACAGGCAGCGTATTGATGCCCGGTAGCCTAACAGGTCCCAATGGCACTTCTTTTGGCACTATTGGCGGCGTGGCTTGCAATTGGAATCAGGCAAATAACAATGAAGTGTGGCTCCGATTCACACCCACAAGTGCCGATGTCTGTATTTCGATTAGCGGTTTGGATTTTTCGCTGCAATCGGTCATTGTGCAAGACGCTGACGAGGACGGTGATAACAACCCTTGCACCGCTAATCCTATTGGAGTGAGCAACGACCAGCGTTGGAACTTAATCTCTTGTCCAATAAGCAGTTTATATAGCACCACAGCGGGTACACAAAAGAACCAAAACCACTGTTTTACGGCGGTAGTGGGACAAACATATTATTTGGTGGTTGATGGTAATGGTGGTGCCGAGTCGCCTTTCTATATTGGAGGGGTATCGGGACTGCCTGCCACCGAGCCGAGCGTTTGTACGGCTGCTTTGTCTTATGATAACAATAGTTTTTGCCACACAGGTACTGCAACGCCTACTTTTAGCCCTGCGGGAGGTAGTTTTAGCGCAGGTAGCGGGCTAAGTATCAACCCAACAAGCGGTATTATCGATTTGGCGGCAAGCACGGTCGGTAATTATACCGTCACTTACACACCATCTGCGGCAGACCCCACTTGTTTTGATACTTTTGATATTAGTATTCTTACCGAAGGCTTCGGCGATTTTGCCTCTGGCACGGCTATTAGTGCCAACGGAAATAATACGGTTTATAATACGACAGGCACAGGTGCAGATGAAATTACACCCGGCGGCGCTAACCTCAATGGGGCTGCTTTGGGGGCATTTAACCCGCATTCAGGCAGCTTGAGTATCTTTGGTGGCGAAATCAAAACATTCAAAAATATTGGGAATGTTTGCTCTGCCACAATGTATTATCGTGTTTATGCAGTAGGAAGCACAGCAGGCGCATTTACAGCCGTGAGTTTGCCTACGGTGGTTGATTGTGTCGATACTGATTCTAATGGTATCCCTGATACGTTTGCAGACGGCTTGGGTCCTTGCAGCCCCAACGACCAGAAATGGAAAGACTACAGCCTTAATATTGATTTAACCAACCGTTGCGCTGGCAATTACCGTTTGGAAGTGTATTATGCCTATACGGGTAGCAATTGTAGCAATGGTGATTGCAGCGAAACGAAATTGATTAACAATAATGGCAATAATTATATCGCTACATTTAGCATTAATGACATCGCTGCCCCAAGCGCGTCCGTCACACAGCCTACTTGCTCCTCTCCTGCCGCTACTATCACTGCCACATCGCCTGCCAATGGCGCGGGCGTGAGTTATACGCTGGCAGGAGTCACACCTATTGTTGCCCCCCAAAGCAATACGAGCGGTGTTTTCGGTAGTTTGGCAGCGGGAAGCTATAGTCTTAGCAGTACTATCTCTGGTTGCACTTCCTTATCCACTCCTTTGACGGTCAATGCCGTTCCTACAGCCCCCAGCATCGCCGCCGCGCCTGCCATTACGGTTAATAGCAATTGCGGAACGACGGGTAATGGGGGCATTAACATTAGTGTATCGGGAGGAAGCAGTCCGTATTCTTATGATTGGAGCAACGATGGTGCCGAAACACCTGATAATGACAGCGAAGACTTGACAAATGTGGTAGGTGGCACTTATACTGTCACTGTTACGGGTGCGAATGGCTGTAGTGTCGTGGGTAGTGCAGCCGTAGGCAGTAGTCCTTCTTTGCCCAGCATTGCCGCTTCGCCCAGCATCACACCCAATAGTAATTGTAGCGGTGCGGGCAATGGTGGTATCAATATCAACGTATCGAGTGGCAGTAGTCCTTATACTTATGACTGGAGCAATGATGGCTCCGAAACTCCCGATAACGACAGCGAAGATTTGACGAATGTGGTAGGCGGTATTTATACCGTAACGGTCACCGGTGCGAACGGCTGTAGCGTGGCAGGAACGGCAACAGTGAACAATAACCCTGCTTTGCCCAGCATTGGTGCTTCGCCAACCGTTATGGCTAACAGTAATTGCAGTACAACGGGCAATGGAGGCATTAATATTAGTGTGTCTAACGGTAGTAGTCCTTATTCCTACGATTGGAGCAACGATGGTGTCGAAACACCAGATAATGATAGCGAAGACTTGGTGAATGTAGTCGGTGGCATTTATACCGTTACCGTTACGGGTGCGAATGGTTGCAGTGCAACAAGTAGTGCAACGGTGAATAATAGCCCTGTTTTTCCTTTAGCTACTGCCGCTGCCATAGTGAATACCAATTGTGCCGCTCCATATAATGGGGCAGTCAACCTCACGAGCAACGGCACGAGTTTTGTTTGGAACAATGGCACTACTGCCCAAAACATTACGGCTATTGGTGCAGGAACATATACCGTAACTGTTACGGGTGCCAATGCTTGTAGCACCGCTGTTAGTGCTACTGTTGGCAATAACCTTGTTTTTCCTGCTTCTCCGACAGCTAATATTAACAATGTCTTGTGTAATGGCACCGCTACGGGCGCTATTAACATCACTCCCAGCGGTGGTACAGCTACCTACACTTTTATTTGGAGCAATGGCGCTACAACCGAAGATATTAGCGGTTTGGCAGCAGGTAGTTACGGTGTGACGGTATCGGGTACGAATGCTTGTAGCCGTGTAGCCTCTTACAATGTATCACAACCCACCGCCCTTAGCCTATCTGTGACCACTAATAGTTCTTGTGCGGGACTGAATACGGGAAGTATCACCGCAATAGGCGGTGGAGGCACGCCCGCTTATACCTATCAATTGCTCAATGGTAATTGTAGCATTGTTCAAAGCAATAATACTACTGGCGAATTTAGCAGTTTGGCAGTAGGCAGTTATTGTGTGCGGCTATTGGACGGCAACAACTGTAGCACTACCCAAAGCAATATTACCATAGGTACAGGTGGCGGTGGTATTCAGTTGGTTTCGAGCGAAAACACCAGCGAAGGCAATGGAGGCACGTCTCCTTTCAACTATAATACCCATGTTATTGTTCTCACAGGTGGCGAAATGCCTTATAGTTTTGATTGGACAATTGATGGGTATGTTCGATACGATATAAGCTATACCGCAACGACTTGTATCATTACAATTTACTATTCCGATGGGTCAGAATGGAATGTTAGCATAGAAGACGACAGTAATTGTAGTACGGCTCCCGTTGTGGTAAGCAATATTACCAGTGTCAATGGCAGTTTGTTGGATATTTATGACTATAACATCACCAACACCAATACGTCAGCGGCTGATGGGGCTATACAAATCTTTGTAGAAGGAGGTAATGCCTGCAATGGGACTTATTATTACGAATGGGCAACTCCCAGCGGAACAACTATTAATACCAACGGCAGTTCGCCAACTACTTTAGGCAATCAACCTTCGGGTTGGTACGCTGTAACGGTAAGCGATTGCGGTGTCGATGGCATACATGGGACTTCTGATGACCAAACAACGGAAGGTTGGTATTGGATAGCCGAAGGAAGACGCGGACGCAACAAAACTGCCCTTGAGCCTATCTTGCTGCAAATCAACCCAAACCCATTGCAACAGGAAGGAGTCATTGAGCTGTTTGTACCAATGAGTGATATTGTTAGTTTGCAGTTGTATAATATTAATGGTATCTCGGTAGCGAATTTGTTAGCCAATGTTTCGCCTTTGGCAAGCCAACAAAAAACACCTTTAGCTGTGCAAACGTTGCCAACAGGCTTATATACGTTGGTATTGACGACGCGAAGTGGGCAGGTAGCCGCGCAGCAAGTTCTTGTTGTGCGATAAATTATCCCAATAGGAAGTTTTATGTGGCAATAAATCAGTACCATTTATAACAAAACAACCCACAAATGCCATACATCATCGTTTAAACACCAAAGAAAACGACAGATTATTGACTATTGCGGGTTGAGCAAGGTATTTGTGTGTTTATGATAGCAACAATGAAGGTGATAATGGCGTATGTTCATATCCATGCAAAAGGCTGTTTACTCTTTGGTAGAGTAAACAGCCTTTATTATTGGGATAAAAATAGTAAGTTTTCGTTTTGGGACTTATGCCCGAAAATGTTGGGCTATGTATTGCATAATTTTGAGGGTAGCTCCTTGATTTTGCAAGACATATTGTTGACTTGCGGCAGCGCTTTGTTGGCGAGCGATAGGTTTGAGTTCCATTTTCAATAAATGGCTGTGAAGTTCGTTAGCGCTTTGTATGGCAAACGCTCCTTTTCGGTCAATAAGGTCTTTAGCTTCTTGAAATTTGAGGTATTCGGGTCCAAAAAAGATTGGCATTCCAAAAACAGCCGCCTCAAGGGTGTTGTGTATGCCTTTGCCAAAGCCGCCACCGATATAGGCATATTCGGCATACTGGTATAGGTCGGCGAGCATGCCAATAGAGTCTATAATAAGGACTTTGACGTGGTTGATATTGGTTTCGTCGGCTTTGGAATAGCGGATATGTTGTACCGTAAGAAGTTTTTCGAGGGTAGCAATGTGGTTGTCGTTAGGTTCGTGGGGTACAATAATCCAGCGAATGTGTTGTAGTTGTTGGTCAGTGGTTTGGTTGATGATTTGTGCCAATTCTATTTCGTCTTGCGACCAAGTACTGCCCGCCACAAGGAGGTGATAATTGGCTTTGAAGATTTGGATAAGCGGCAGTTCCTGTGGTTGTTGTGATTTGGCGATTACACGGTCAAAGCGCGTGTCACCTGCGGTTGTGCTATTGATTTGGAGGTTTTGTAATAAGGCAGTACTGGCAGGGTTTTGGACAAAAAGATGGGAAAAACGGCGCAACATTTGACGAAAAAAGCCGCCATACCATTTAAAAAACACTTGGTCGGGACGAAAATTGGCAGCGATGAGGTAGGTAGGAATGTTGTTTTGTTGCAATGCCTGTAGGTAGTAGTGCCAAAACTCATACTTTACAAAAATAGCGATGGTAGGTTGTTTTTGTGTCAGCCACAATTGCACATTGCTCGGTGTGTCTAAGGGAAGATAGTGTACTTCGTCGGCAAGAGCATAGTTTTTTCGGATTTCATAGCCCGATGGGGAGAAAAAAGTGAGGATAATGCGAGCAAGAGGGTGTTGTGTTTTAACAGATTCGATAATTGGACGAGCTTGTTCAAATTCTCCCAGCGAGGCACAGTGTATCCATAGCGTCGGACGGTGAGTGTTGCGTGCTGTTTTCTGTAGATGTAGCCATGTTTGCCGTTGTCCTGCTAACCACGCATCGGCTTTAGGCGAAAAAAAGGCAAATACTATGGCTGTATAGTAGTAAAATTCTAAAAATAGGCGGTATATAATAGTAGTCAATGGAAATGTTTTTGAGATATGATAGATAGATGGCTGCCCTCTCCTTGCTACGCTCAAAAGAAGAAGGTTTGGTTTTGCGGGCGTGATGTTAGTGATTTGAGGATTCGCATGACAATATGCCCTTATCTCTCAAAGCAATAATGCAGGAGTCTTGCGGAGTGAATTATTTCTTCTTTTTTCTTTTGGCGCGATAGTGAGGGTCTTCTTGTTCATACGGAACAAGGTAGGTATAAACGCTGATGTTTCCGATGGTTTCTATGCTCTCAAAAATGTTGTCTTGATGAACAGACAAGAGATGCTCAGGCATAAAAACAAGGTATATGCCTTTCTCCAAGCCCAACTGCTGGCAGTAGTAGGCTATCTGCTGCTTGCCTTTGTGAAAAGCATTCTCGCTGTAGAATATTTTTGTTTCTATCAAACATTCATCGTTCTTGATGTTGATAATCAAATCGCTCCGCCCAGAACCTACCTGAGCCTCGCGGTAACTCTTGCCCTCCAATGCTATCAAAACAGCCTGGATATAGGTCTCAAAAGCGTATATC
>JAEUUX010000073.1 GCA_016787295.1 Chitinophagales bacterium | reverse complement strand
CCATCGGCAATTGTTGCACCGCTTGGGTTGGTCAAGGTTACGTTGAACGTTTCGGTAGGTTCGCCTGTTGTGTCATCAATAATAGGAATAGTTACATTCACACATGTTTGACCAGCAGGGATAGTGGCTGTACCCGTAGTAGTGGTATAGTCGCTACCTGATGTAGCTGTACCATTGCTTGTAGTATAGGTTACAGTCATAGGTGAAGTACTTGTAGCAGAAGCACAAATTTGCAAAGTTGCCGTTGGATTAACGCCTTCTGTTACAGTAATGTCGTTGATACTGATGGTAGGAGTTGTACAAGATGTTACTGTTACTACCGCAGAAGAAGTAGCAGAACAGCTTGTAGCATTATTAGTAACCGTAACAGTATAGGTTGTATTAGTAGTAGGATAAGCCGTTGGGTTGGCTACATAAGCGCCACTCAAACTATTAGCAGGACTCCATACATACGATACATTGGCGGTTGAGCTTGTTGGATTACCACCCAATTGAATACTCTGTCCGCTACAAACTGTTTTGTTACCACCTGCATTAGCATTAGGATTAAGGGCTACATTAACCGACACAACCACTTGGTCAGTACGTGTACAACCGTTCAAGGTTGTAGTAAGGGTATAAGTAGTCGTTACAGGAGGGCTTGCAATAGGATTTGCCACTGTGCTACTATTTAAATAGGTAGAAGGTGACCAACTAAAGGTGCTACCTGCTTGTCCTGCGGGGTTTCCACCGATTTGTGTGCTACCACCTTGACAGATTTCTTTGTCAGGACCTGCATCTGCAAATACTTGAGGCGTAACATTAATGGTTTTGGTGAATGTTGCAGAACAACCATTTTTAGTTACTGTCAAAGTAATAGTTTGTGCTGTGCCTACTGCTGTTGTATTGTATTGGACAGTAGCGCTTGTTCCTGTAGATGTAGAAGGTGTTGCATAAGTACCAAAATTCCAGCTATAAGTACATGTTGCATCAACGTTTTGTGCTTGTACGAATACGGATTCTAAGGCACAAGTAGTACTTGGTGCCGTAATGCCTGATGTAATAGCAGGGGCAACAGTTACTGTTTTAGATGCTGTTGCAGTACAACTACCATTAGTAACGGTTACGGTATAGGTACCAGCAGTAGATACGTTAATAGCCGCTGTATTAGCACCTGTATTCCAGTAGTAAGTACCGCCACCACTTGCCGTTAAGGTAGTAGATGCACCAGAACAAATGCTTGTATTGCCTGTAATGTTGGCAGTTATGCTACCTACGGTGACTGTTTTAGATGCTGTTGCAGTACAACTACCATTAGTAACGGTTACGGTATAAGTACCAGCAGTAGATACGTTAATAGCCGCTGTATTAGCACCTGTATTCCAGTAGTAAGTACCGCCACCACTTGCCGTTAAGGTAGTAGATGCACCAGAACAAATGCTTGTATTGCCTGTGATAGTGGCTGTTGGAGGTGCTACTGCTTGCCATACAGCTTCGGCAGAGGCTACCTCACCACAGTTACCATTAACAATGGCACGGAAACGCCATGTGCCTGCAGAAGAAAAACAACCCCAAGGTGCAGTAGTGCTGCCACCACCACCCCAGTTGATCCAACTGCCATTTGGTTGCATATATTCCCAACGAACTATCGTGCCTGTATAGCCAGACAACACAAATGTTGGTGTTGCAGGGCATGAAGCCGAATAACATATTGTGCCTGTTGCAGGAGATAATGTACCACCTGATGAGGCTGCGGTTGTGGTTACTGTTTTAGAAGCTGTTGCAGTACAACCATTATTTGTTACAGTTACGGTATAAGTACCAGCGGTAGATACGTTAATAGCCGCTGTATTAGCACCTGTATTCCAGTAATAAGTTCCACCACCACTCGCTGTTAAGGTTGTAGAGCTACCAGAACAAATTGTAGTATTGCCTATGATATTTGCAGTTGTGGTATTAATATAGTTAGTTAGTTGAAATTGTAAATCACCATCAAGGATTCCATTATTAAACCACAATCCACCACCGAAATTGTTATTCCAAATGCTCGCTCCGTTACCTATTTGGAATGGATGATTTTGCGATTGATTAGGATTGATGATTTGTGAATTAATGAATGCGTTGTTGCCTGTGCCACAAACATTCATTGTAAATGTGTTGTAGAATAACCAACCCGTAGTGTTGGTATTAGCGCAACCATTGGTAGCGGGAGTATAACTGCCTGAAGGAGCATTTTGAGTCATACTGCTACCTATCAATTCTATTACAAAACCTCGTGAACTATCATAACCAAAATTAGGAGCAGCTGAACCTGTGCTTTTTACTACTTCTAATAACAAACGAACACTACCATCTGAGTTTCTAACCAAATAGGGGGTTGTGCCTGGTTTAATCAAATAAGTTCCTGCTCCAGCAGTATTATTTAAAGAGAATATATGCTGATCCTGTGTCCAAACATCAACACCACCACAATAAACACCGGGCAAAGTCATATTGTAAGCATTTGTTACTGTACTACTACAAGGGTTTATTGGAGTTGTATTGCAAGCACTTGTACAAGTGTTTACAACCACACTCACCCAGTTAGACTCACCATTATAGGTAGTACAAGTAGCAGAGTTGGGAGCTGCACAACGGCGGAACCATGTTGTTGAGGTAACACTACCAGCAGGCGGGTCATAACTTGCACCTATTGCACCGCTTACTACTGTTGCACCTGTATTGCTGGTTGGTGCAGTTGTACCTACATAACGCAACCAAATGTATTTAACGCCTACGCTTTGTCCTGTTGTTGCTGCTGTAACACTACTGATAACAGCGGGGTCACCACTCGTACAAATAGTTTGGTTACTACCAATTGAACCAGCAGTAATATCGTTGCAATTGACAGTTGTGCCACCACTACCTGTGAAACAAAAGTCATCAACGTATAGACAACCATTTGCATTTTTCCACATCCAAGGAATGATATATGCTGTTCCTGAAGGTGCTACACCTGAAACAGTGTACAAAGTGTAATTGGTGGTAGTTACTGCTACACTTGGGCTAGCACCAATCTGTGTCCAGTTAGCATCGTAATAATGCATACCAATACCTGCCCAATCAGGAGTACCACTTATTTTTGCATATGCAGTTAAGGTATAGGTTGTTCCTGCTGTTGCAACAACATCTTGTCCCATACCGCCCGCAGCAGCATTACAAAGCGTAGCATTACTTGCTCCGGAATATGGGTTTGTTCCTACTGTTACATATCCCCAATTTTGCCATGAAGTTAATCCGTTTTCCATGCCCGGATTTAACACCAAATTTCCTGTACATGTCGAAGTGCAATTTGTAACTGTCACTCCAACCCAGTTAGACTCACCATTATAAGTAGTACAAGTAGCAGAGTTGGGAGCTGCACAACGGCGGAACCATGTTGTGTTTGCAATGCTACCTGCAGGCGGGTCATAACTTGCACCTGTTGCACCGCTTACTACTGTTGCACCTGTATTGCTCGTTGGTGCAGTTGCTCCAATATATTGCAACCAAACGTATTTCACGCCACCACTAAAAGCAGTTGTTGCATTAGTAAGACTTGTAATGGCAGCCGCATCGCCACCAGTACAAATAGTTTGGTTGCTACCAATTGAACCAGCAGTAATATCGTTGCAATTGACAGTTGTGCCACAAGTGGTATTAGTGCGCACAATATAAGAACCTAAAAAAGCATTATCATAACTGCTACCACTTAGATAAGTCAATGGAACAGTAACACTCGAACCTGTGCCTATATTGGACGTGATGGTATAGGTATCTATATCAAGTCCGGGGGCAGTACTACTATTTAAAGTATTAGTTCCCATAGAAGTTCCATTCACCTGAAAATTATCACTCAAAGCATTGTCACCTTCCCAAACAATTTGGGTTAACACAGTACCACTGTTACAACTTGGAACATTGCAACTACTTAGGCTAACATTCAAAGCACTTGATGGGTTGATGTATTGGAGACCATCATATATACGAATGTTGTTTTGTGGTAAGGAACTACTTCCATACACAACTACCAATGCCCAACTACCCAAAGTACTATTAGCAGTACAAGCAACTCCCGAAGTAGCATAAGTTAAGTTGCTAAAGGTATAGTTGCCACTTCCAGTCACCAAAGAAGTCACATTAGCAATTGCTTGGCGATAGGTCATAGTACCAGTCGAAAGCGATGCAGTCATAGAATAGTTACTTAACGCACTAACACTACTGTTATTAAACGAAACACTATTGTCAGCAGTACCTGAACTATATGCCCAGTACAAATAGGCTGCTTGCACAGTACAGCCCGAAGGAATAGTGAGATATTTGGTAGACGAACCGCTATTAGTACAAGAGGTTTCGCTGGAGGTTAGTGACCCTCCAATGGCGGTATAATCATACGCACCACTAAAGTTTTGCCGTAGAGCAATAGATACTTGTGCTTGAGCATCAACAATGCTCACAAGACAGCAAACAAATACAATTATCGACCATCGGCAAATCAAAAATGAAGATAAACAATTTTTCATCATTTAAATTTAACGGGATTAATTAATAGAATTTTTTTAAAAATCAATGAAAATCAGTAAAAGACGATACGGTTTTACGACGCAAAAGTACTAACTTTGTCATTTAACTGTCAAAAAAAAATGCTATTTTGCCATGACTTGCCTAATGCTTTCAGTATTTTGAACAAAATTTATAGTATCTAAAAAAAAAATCATTTTGTATCTGCCTGATTATCAGCACTTTAGTATGCCTTCTTGACTATTTAAAAAGATACATTTTTTCTGGGCAATGCTAAAACAAATTTTAAAAACATGATTAGGTATTTTAGGTGGTTTTGGACAAAAATCTTGAAAAAAAAAAATTCTGAAGCTAAAAATAACACCTTATCAAAAAATCAGATTGCGTCAATAATTGACTATTTTGCTCCCTCTAATACGAAGGTTTTAGTTTAAAAATATGGTTCTTCCACGATTTTGGCGAAAAGTTTTGTATCGTTTCGGGCAGGCTCTATAAAAACCAAAGTATAGGTATTGCTCGAATCATAGAAGAACTTTTAATTTTTCGTTCATGGCTTTTTCCGCAAGGTAATGTTTAAATTCTATAGAGAAAACCCAAATTGCAGAAGGATTTTACAATTTTATTCCTGCACACAAACCTATCTAGCACACATGCATTTGGTTTGTGCACATTACAGGCAGTTTTGCGCTGCGCACTCACACAAACAATTGGAGCATTCGCCCTATAAAAAAGATTTTTTATACTGTTTTGCATCAAATTCAATTCAGTATGTGCTATTCGTTAATTTGGTAATCCACGAAAAATAAAGTACCGTTGTTCTCTTAAAGAAAACAACGGCACTTTTGTGGTTTATTCCAAACAAATAGGATTTTAATGTTTCGTAATTCCAATGGTTATACACTTAGGAGGTGGGCAAACTATACATGTTTGGGTGGTTATGATAATAGGACAACACATCACGTCACCACAAGCACCGGTAATTGGAGAACCATTGTAGGCTACTTTAAAATACTTCGTAATATTATTGCCGCCCATTAAGGTATTATTCACCACCAAAGTTTGGCTTGTTTCACCTGACAAGACTGTATAGGTAGCACCATTGTCTGTGCTTACATACCATTGATATGTTGTTACAGTAGTAGCTGTAATGGTTATGCTGGCTGTCGGACTGTCACTACACAAACTTGCTGGCACGCTAAAACAGGCTTGGTCTTGGTCGTCTTCACCTGCAACATCATTATTAGGCGTACTATCTGTATCTGTTTCGTTCATGTCCGTAATTTCGGCATTGTTCAAGAAACTACCTTCGTTATTGGCTGTCACAGTAATATCTAACATCTTAGGAGCATCTGTTCCCAACATATTGCCCACATTCCATGTCAAAGTATTGCCACTTATTCCAACATTAGTCGGGTCGGAACTGGATACAAAGGTCACTCCTGCGGGTAAAACATCGGTTACAACCACACCCGTAGCGTCTACACCATTGTCGTTGGTCAATGTCAAGGTGAAAGTTACTGTACCGTTAAGAGCTACAATGGCGTTGCTTACTGTTTTGATGAGGGATAGGTCGGGAAGCGGCGTAACACCTGGTTCTGTTATCGTTTGTGCGCACATTGCCGTACAACCATTATCGTCCGTAACTGTTACGGTATAGCTTCCCGAAGTCTTGCCACTAATGCTCGATGTCGTTTCGCCGCTACTCCACAAATATGTGTAGGGACTCGTACCACCTGTCGCATTCACGCTTGCTGTACCGTCGCTGCCACCATTGGTCGTTACATCGGTTTTGGTGCATGTGATGTCCATCAATGGAGGTTGTGTTACGTCATAAATAGCTACGGCTGTACATGTCGCACTTTCGGTAACGGTGACGGTGTAAGTTCCCGCTGTTAAACCGTTAATGCTTGATGTCGTTTCGCCATTATTCCATAAATATGTTACAGGACTAAGATTGCCGCTTGCAGTTACGCTTGCTGTGCCGTCGCTGCCGCCATTGCAACTGACCGGTGTACCTGTTGCTGTGGCAGTGAGGTTGCAAGGTATTATAACACAAGGCGTATGGAAACATTCAATAGTTAAGTCAATGCCATTGGACTCGGCAAGTAAATTCAAGGGTTCAAAAATTAATTGCACTGCTCCTACATTAGTCATATCTGCCCCTATACCACCTACAGTAGTGAATGTAATAAATTCAACAGGGATATTGTATATCTGTGTTTGACTCGAGTTCATCGTAAATACCGACTCTGAATAATTAGCCGCATCAGTATATACTCGGAGGGTAATTTTATATTTTGAAATATCGGCACTTGCATTAAAACCAAAATTACCACCGCTTGTTAAATCAACACCTCCCAGCCCAGTAGCATCTAAGGTATTGGCATTATTGTCGTTGCCGTCCCAAGTAATAGTGGCTTTACTATAATCTCCGGGCCCATTTATCCATTCGGCGGTATTGTATTGGTCATAAAAAGCAAACCATGATTCATACGTAGCAAGTGTAGTTAGTGCTTCTACTTTCACATCTACCTCACCCCCCAAAATACCCGCCGCATCGTAAGTAGCGGCATTTACAGATACCGTGCTATTAGAGACGGTTGTGTTAGATATAACGCTAATTGTATCTACCACTATACCTGATGCACAAGTATAGGACTGGTCGGAGATGGTGAGTGTAATAATGTCTTGACAAGTACCGTCGTTATAAGTAAATGTATAGGTATTGCCACCAGGCAAACCCAATGCTCTGGTTAAATAAGCGGGGTCTAAGGGGTCTTGGTCAATGTAAATGGAGGGGAATGTGGGTGAAACACTCCATGTTCCGCCGGTTAAGGTAGTGGTAAGGACATAACTAAAACCAGTTGTAGGAGGTATACCTTTGCAAATAATTTCGTCGGTGCGTGGGTCGGGGCAAGCAAGTGCTGCCTTAAACCCAAAATCGTAGGTATGGTTGTTCTGACCTGCATCACCTGTGGTGAGGGCAATAACTGCCGTAGTCGTACCACTTGCATCGCTATCACGAGCGTCGCCGTTGGTGGTGACATCAGTATTCGCCGTCGTAAGTTGTAGGCTACTTACGGGAGTTTGGGTAGTAACTAAGCGCACTTCATAAGCTGTATTGGGTAAAACAGCCGTTGCTCCATTTTGATTCACATTCGTAGCATTAAAATAATAATTACCATTCGCATCTGTTGTGGCTGTACCTACTAAGGTTGTCCCTTGATACAATTGTACTTGTACGCTTTCGATACCTGCTTCGCCTGCATCTTGCACACCGTCGCCGTCAGTGTCATTCCAAACGCGGTTGCCGATTTCGAGGGGGGCGGGTGAGGTCATTACTTCTATATCGCCCAAACCATTCGCTTTTCCAAACTCACCAGCTATATTCTGATCATATAACGTATAGCCATTTGAACTACTACCCGTGGTTGTAGACATCAACTTTGTACCACCTGAAAATGTTGTAGTAGTTGGATTCATATTTGTCAGCATAACCTGTCCTGTTCCTTTTAATAGGGCAAGTGCTCCTTGTGATGTTTCAGTATGTGTTGCATTTTGATTTTCACCACTAAAAAATTCGCCCCCATTAGGTCCCTGTGTATTGCCGACACCTCCAGAGAAGGTTTGTCCGTTTGAATTATAAGAACCATTAGATTCTATAGTGTATGTATCTGTTGTACAATTTACACCCGCTATCAATATATCGCCAGCAATTTGCGCTGTAACCAAGTCGCCATAACCTGGGTCAGCGGTGAAGCGATAATTTTGATGACCATATTGGTGTCCTGTTCTATCAGTAAACGCTAATATCAAATCGCCCCTATCTGAAAACTCTATATCCGTAAGCATTGGGGTCGGATATGCTATAGAGAGAAAATTTTCGGGAGTTTTAGACCACGGATACCATCTATCTACATTCGGATACCCAGAATTTGCACTGCCACGAGCATAATTCAGCTGATGCGGAGCAAGGATAGAACTTGAGGTAAATAAAGCACTACCGGTAGGGTCGTTTAGCTCAAACACATAAGCATATAAGTTTGTGTTTGAGCTTGAACTCTCTGTTTCGCCAGTAGCAACAGCCCCAACATATAGGCTACCTCTGTAGTACTTTAAAGCAAACGGGCGAAGGACTCCGTTTGTAACTGTCGTACTAGGCAAGTCATAGCCAACAATGCCAACTACATGAGTTGGGTTAACTGGATTATCTAACTCTAAACGATATATTTTTCTATCATAAAGATTGGTAACAAACAAATATCGCCCATCATCACTAATCTCTAAATCACCTAAGCCAATTTTACCTACTTGGTCAAATGATGAAGGGTCACGTGACGGTGTAGCTTTATTACTATTAAGCCCTCTTGCACTATTACTTCCAACAACCCCAAAACCATTAGGTAAATTTGTTACTGGATCAGTCGAACCTAAAAAGGTAACAGTACCACGATTAGGGGTTGTGTAACTCGTAGAAAGACCAAAACTAGGGCAACCAGAGGAGCATCTCGTAGGGGCTGCCGCAACAGGAGATGTAGTTGCTAATGATGAATTAGACGGAGCATCCATATCAAAAAAATTAGAGACAGTAAAAGCCGTTGCTGTTGGAGTAAGCATATATATACCGCCACTTCCTAAAATGCCTAAACCTACATGTCGTTTAAGAAATGCTGCCGTGAAAATTTTATTAGCTTGTTTACTATATGCTACTCCCCACGTTGCCCCTATTTGCAAACCATTAACTTTTTGTGTTACTGTAGTTGTACCAGAATTATTGTATGGAAATGCTACAGCCCAATCATCAGTCCCAGATGTTCCACCTGCAATTAGAGGGTCTCCAGCAGTATACATAGGAATAAACACATTTGCATTACTAGTACCTAAACTATAGTCGGCTGGGTTATTAATAGCAAAATTCACGTTACTAACCGGAGCGGTAACGAATTGCACTGATGTGCCATACGAACCTCCACCACCTGAAGGATAATCAATACTCACATCTAAGCAGTTAGATGTTGTACCCATAGTAAACTCTACCCGCACAGCACCGCTTACGCCTGCAATAGTGTAAGTTCCATCAGCAGCAGAAGTTGTTGTACCTACTGAGTTTCCCATTGCATCATAAACAGTAATGGTCAAACCTGCCAAACCTATTTCATTAAAAGTAGTAGTGTTGTCTTTGGTGCCATTTGAGTTAAAATCGCGGAACACTGTACCCGAAACTTGGGCATAGGTATATGCCGAAAAGCAGGACAATACTAACAAAAATATCATCACTTTTTTTAAAAAGTGGTAATTTTTTTTTTGCATGACTATTTTTTTTTAATAAACCTTTTTGTATAACATCAAGCAATTTTTATGCCAAATTTAAATTTCAAACAGCCACTTTATCAAAATTTGCCTATATAGAAGAACCTTGATATTACCTTTCGCTAAAAAATTAACTAAAAAAAAGTTTCGTGTATTTTAAGACTACATTTGGCATAAAAAGGTTCTTTTTCTACTCGAATGTGTGAGACTTTTTGTTTATTACCAATCGATATATCGGATGGGTATATGATTTCGAATCTTTATTGCAACAGAAATAGGTCAAAAATAACAGAATTTTACCGTCCTACATTAAACACACAAAAAACGAGTAGACTTCTTAAATCCGAAGTCTACTCGTTTTTTGTGCATATTTTTTGCCTATGCTTTAAGTTATTTGGCAACTAATTTGTGCATTTTTTAGGTGGTAATTTTTATTGTAAAACCCTATTGTTTGAATTGGTTTTTGGGAATAAAAAAACATAATATTGGGCGCATGAAAATGTTTATAGTGCAAAAATCTTTGCACAAAATACACCTAAAATGACATTAACAAAACCATTTGAGCATCATTATTTAAGGTTCACAAAAATTTAATCCACTATGCCATAATGCTGTTTTTCTTGTGGCAAAAGTTGATAGATTTTTTGTTGTTTGATGCGTTTAGAGATAGCAGGAATATGCACAAGAAAATAGGTCAGCGAACCATTATCGTTACCTATAGCTGCATAATGACCATCGGGCGAAATAGCACAAGTTGTCAAATCATTTGCTTCCTGTACGACCTTAAAGCTGTTTACTAAAGGTTCGCCTGTGGCATCAAACAATTTTATTGTTCCATCTTTCAATACCACCATAAAAACATTGTCTGCAATCCAAACGATTTGTGATGTACCTAAACAAGATAGCCGTTTTTGTTGATTATTTGTGTCATCTAAAAGCAATAAAAAATTATTATTTCCTACCACAAGTTGGTTTCCTCTGGGCGAATATTGGATATTTTTAACATCTTTTATTGACAAAGTATCGTGGCTAATGATGTTCAAAGATTTGTCTAACTGATAGCGTATTCCCAAACTATCGATATATGTAATAGGTTGTTGTTTGTTGTTGGAGGAAGCCAAAACATGGATAGGATTTTTGTGATGATAGGCTTCTATGGCATTGCCTTCGTTATCCCAAATAGTGATATTTTCACCAATCGAACTTACCCAATTTGCCTGGCTCATGACTGCCAATTGTATGCTTACAGTAGCATTGTTAGTAGGAATGTCGGGTGTAAGTTGGCGTTTCATCGAGCCATTGGTAGTGTTATAAATAAATAAACTGTTCGTCTCATCAGCTACGACCAAGTTGTTGGAATTGGGTAGCCAGAGTAGATTTGTGGGAATGCTATTGCATAAAATTTGAGTTGGTTGAGCTTTGCCATTAGCATCAAAAAAGTAGATTTTTTTGTCCCAACAAGCCACAGCCATTTTATTTTCGGTTGAAATAGCTATAGAAGCAATAGTTGTGGGCAATTTTTGTTGTATAGTTCTTGCATCGTCGAGTTGCCATTGGAGCTGTGCGTCTTCGGACTGACTTATAAGTTGTGTGCCTGTAGCGTTGAAAAAAAGTTGTTCGGGTGGATATTGGTGTGCTTTTAGAACAAGTGTAGCTTGTATATCGAGTTCATACGACAATTGCCAAAGTCGGATAGTATTGTCCATAGCGGCAGATACCAAGCCATCACTATTGGGCAAAAAGACTAATTGTGTTATGTTTCCTGTATGACCTTCGAGTTTGCTAATACGTTCGCCTTTGTTGTCCCACAACGAAATGGTTTTGTCAAAAGATGCCAATGCTATGTATTTATTATCGGGCGAAAAAGTCACTTGGTCGAGTATTTCTGTGTGCGCTCCTGCTAAGGTTGCTATGCGTTTTTGGGTATTTGTATTGTATAGATACGCATAAAAATGCTCGTCGTCGTTTTGATTAATTCCTACAAAAAACTGACCGTTGGACGAAAAAACACCTTTGTTCATAAAACGGTCTAATGTCATAGTTTTGTTAGTTTCCAGATTCGTCAAGTAGGTTTTATGGTTGCCAAAAGTGCTTATATAATTGCCGTTGGTAGCCGCAGCCAAGAGCGAAACTTTCCCGAAATTGTGGGTTAGTTCTCCTTTTTCGTTATAGCATTTTAGAGAGTCATTTTGGGCATCTACTATCAATTGTTGGTTGTCGGCAAACCATTGCAAGGTCAAAATAGCGCTTTTTTGTGGTGGTAATTGCAACAGTTGGTCGCCTTTTTTGTTGCAAACCGTAACCGTTTCGGGCGTGAACAATATAGCTGCTTTTTCGCCATTGGGACTTAGGGCTGCTACCAAAAATGGTTGGGGGTCATAAACCGTTTGTTGTTCAAAGTCGAGTGGTATTTTATCCATTTTCTTTGACCACAAAATCTCTTGTTGGTCAGAATAATAGACGATTTGTGTTTGTTTATCATTTTTTTGCAAACACAAATAATTACCATTCTCGCTGTGAGCAACAATTTTTCCGCCTTCCAATTTTCTATAAAATGGTGCAAACCGATAGCCTTTGGGAGTGCTGTGTCCTTGGTTGTAGTAGGCTTTCAAAACACTTGTTTGACTAATGGCATGGGCGGAGTCGTATTGATAGGCATATTCTGCCAAGCGGAAAGCTTGTGTAAAATTGTCGGTTAGTTGGTTGTCTGATTGTATTGCCAAATTTCGCGAAGCAGTTTGTATGGCTTTTTGTTGTGATATTTGTGCTTTTCTTTTTTGATATTGGGCATATGTTGCTGCAATTGCCGCTACCAACATTGCCGCCAAAGCCACCATTGCGAGGTCCGTCAAAAAGCGACGACGTTTGGTTTCGGTTTTCAACTGTTGGTTAAGTTCGGCTTGTCGGCGCTCCGATTCTTGTCGCGCAGCGATTTCGCGCTGTTGGTCTTCTACAATTTTGCGTTCTTTATAAGTGATGAGGATAGGTTTTATGAGGGTATCATGGCTTAGTTCATAATAGTAACTACCCAAGCGCGGTTCTTTTCGCAGTAGGCGTACTTCGGTAAGTTGTTTGAGCAATTGGATAGGAATCTGGAGGTCGATGGTAATTAGGTCTTGTGCCAAACTAATGCGGCGCTCGTTTTTAATGAGTTCTTGCTCCACCAAACGCTGCACACGCGGACGCATTTCGGCATCTAATCCGTCCAAAATGGTAGTATAAAAATCGTTCAGAATGCTTTGCAAACCCGCTTCACCACCATATAAATCGGGTTCGACGACAGTGATGGTTTTGCCTTCTTTTTGGGCGGCAATAATTTTGTCTTCAATAAATTGGCAAATTAATTGCAACTGAAAAGACTCCACTTCGTTTTGTTGGTTCACCAAAGCCGTTTGCAATTGCTGCACTGTGGCTGCCGAATAGCTAAAAATAGGACTTTCGAATGTGCCTTCTGCCATAGCAGGTTGTACGATAGCGGCTTGGGCTTGGTCGGCGGCTAAGGGATAGAGCTGAAAACGGTTGCGCAAAATGGCGGGAATGGGCGTGGAGAGTTGGTCTAAATAGCTCAAATAATCAGACCGAATGGCAATGATGATTTTAACGTATGGTGGCGTTTCGCGCCAAGCAATGTCGGTATCGGACAAATCGGGGTTTTGTTGAATATCGTTGCGAATTTGTTGTTGTACCGAGTCGGGTATTCTGCCACTAACGAGGTCGGCAAATTGTGTTACAAACTCTTGGGTTTTGTCGGGCGTATAAAGTGTAAACAATTCCTCAAATTGGTCGAAAATGAGCAAAGGAACGGTTTCGTGCGTTTTTGCGTCGGGCGAACGCAAGTATTTGCAGGTTTCCCAAAGTGTTGGGTAATTGTTTTTGTCGGGCAAATAGTCTTGTAGAAAATAGCGCGTTTGTTGGTCGGGTGTTTGCTGAATATCGTTGAATCGAATAAAAATTGGGAAATACGGTTTCGATTCGGCGCGCAAATAAGGCACTACGCCTGCATTGAGTAGCGAAGTTTTGCCAATGCCCGATTTGGCAAATAAGATAACCAATTTTTCGACAATAATAAGATGGCTTAGTTCTTTGATTTCTTGTTTGCGCCCATGAAAAAGATGGGCATCGGACTGCTGAAAAGGGCGGGTGCCAGGGTAACGGTGCATAGTCACGGTGGGAGGTTGAGGAATTTAGACGCGTTTAAAAATTTTATCGCCAATCAAGATTTGTTGTCTTTTGCGGTCGATGGCAATAGGCATTTCGGCAATAGTACCTTCGGGATAGGGAGGGTCTGTTTCGAGTTGCCCCAATTCGAGCATAACCAAATTTTCTGTTTCGTTCTTAATGTTATAGCTGGCTTGGAACAACATAGGAGGGTCGGCAAAAGCGGTTATGGTGTTGGCAGTGATATTATAACGAATAAACCACGCTTCGCCCATTTCAGTGTTGCCTTTTCGTTCCCAAACACCTTGTATATACGAGCCATGACGAACGATAATTTGTCTTTGACGGTTGATGAGATAATATACTATAACGATTAAGAAAGTGAAAAAAGTGAGCAGGATAATAGAACTTTCGACAGAGTCGTTCATAAATTTTGGATAAGATTTGGAAGATTTGGCGGCAAAGATACCTTTTTTTTAAACTATAACCAAACCTTTTACTAACTATTATCATCATGCCCAAACACACCCAGATGCACTATTAAAAGCATACTTTCGTATTTTTATAGTATTTTGTTAAGTTATTATACCAAAATTTGGTAAAACAAAAAAAAAACACTACCTTTGAAGCCAATTTACCGTTTACAAAACCACTATAGCATTATGAGAATAAAACTTTTTATTATCGCTAGTGACGAAGACCGAAAGTATTTTAATAAGCTAAAACGCTGGCTTAAACAAGGCAAATGTGGTGATTATCAATTACTTATCACCAGTCGCGACGAGCAGCGCGTCGGAATGGTGCATGCCCCACTAACTGCTGAACAAAAAGTAAAAGCCAGCAATGTTATCATTGTATTGATAGGTAGCAATACCAATAGACACCCTTGGTTAGCCTACCACCACATTGCACAACAAACCAACAAACGCATCTACTACATGCGAATACCCTACACCATCAGCGAACTGCCCCAACGCCTCAAAGAGGTTCCCCAATTAGCCTTTAATCCTAATGCCGTCGAAAAAATGTTGCGCGACAATATAGGCGAATTTGAGGCAGACACCATACAACGGCAACAACTTTATTTGGAGAAAAAAAATGCTAAACTTAATCCCGATTCATAAACCTTGCTACAACAGCAAAATATTATTGACACAGGGATGGTAATCGAGCATAATTGCCTGCTAATGAATAGACTCATTAGCAGGCAGTTTTTTTTGTTTATAGACAACAAAACTATCACAACACACCCAGATTTTGGAATAGGATATACTGAATTGAAAATACTTTTCGGATTTGATAATGAACGATGTTACGTACTCGTCTCAAAATGCAACATCAATTAACGGCAATTTGCCATTGGTGATTCTACTTTTTTGCTCACCCAAAAAAGTAGCAAAAAAAGGTGTTCTTTTTCGAGTGGATTCGTCCGGCGTGCTGTGGTCTTTGCTTAATTTTGTGGTAGCAAGAAAAATCGTAGGCATTTTGTCTATTTTATCGTATTAGCTACCACAAAATGTAGGCAATCGTTGAGGCAGTTTATCATTCTTTGTCTGTTTAGCCGTCACTTTCATGCCTCACGACCGACTACAGCACTATTTCGGACAGCGAAAATAGTGTAGGTAGAGGCACGTTTTTGTGACCGCAATTATTAGCCTGTCAACATTTTACAAAACCCGAAGACTGTATTCAATTTAGGATAGACTAAGAGGCTTGGGTTGGTTATCACAAAAAATCAGGAAAAAGTGGCTAAAAAAAATAATTCTGCGCAATAAAAAATGCTATTCCTCCGTTAAACCAACAACAATAAACAAAAAAGTAGAAAAATGTTCAAAAAAAAAAATCCTAATGCAACTTTTTAACTACTTTTTACATCAATAGCAATATACAAACCTAATTTTTTTAAATTTAAACCAAAGAAGTTTCCCTATGCCAATTAACGATTTGGGCAATAAGCATTTCAGCCCACAGGACATGAGCCAAATAGATGCTCACATTTCCGCTATCGAAGTTATTGTTGCGACAATAGCTCCTAACCTGACCGACGAAGAACGCCAGAAGTATGGCAGTATTAACGAGCAAAACAAGTTGCTGGTCAACAAAGTACATGACTATGCTAGTGTTTCGCCGCATTTGTGTAGTCCCGATGTAAATTGGGCAGAGTTTGAACGCGACTACCAAACGCGCCAATTTGCGGATACCCGCCTATTGCGTTTGGAGAATGTAATGAAAATGTTGAAGGATACGAAAATCGTACACGACTACGACAACTATCGCGACACTTTGGTGGATTATGACCATGCTAAGTATAAAAGTGGCACCAATACGCCCGGTTATACTGAAAAAACTAAGGAATTATCCCAGTTTTTCCCACGCACAGGCACAGCCTCTTCCAAAAAAGAAGATGATGTGGCTTAAACTAACAGCTTTGTGAACGTACAACTGCCCACTAATGAGCTTGTTCATTGGTGGGCAGTTTTTTTGTTGGTTGTTGGAGAAGATCTGCACGCAATTACGAACTTTTATCATTTTTGAAGCCTTTGATATACTGTTCCAAATCATGCTGAATTTTTTTATAGAGAAAACATGATTTGTATTCGGTATTGCCATTCAAGGCATTTTCTAGTGGTATCACCTGCTTTTTATAATAATCCCATTGATTTTTTAATGCTGTATTATGCTTTGCTTTTTCCTTAATTTGGCTTTCTTTTTTCTTTCTTAAGGCTTCAATAAGTGGCTTTAAAAACATTAGCACTACATTGTCTTTTACAGTATGCCCTCGCATAAACAAGTAGGTATTGTCTTGTTCAACTCCTAACGATTGCAGCCTTTTACCCAAAGTTTCGATGTGAGGTTTAGCATCTGGGAATTTTTCTTCCAATTCTTGCACTTTTGTAACTACTCGGTTTTTTACTCCTTGCAAGGCAACCCTAAATTGTTCTGTAACTACAGCTTTGTCAAGTATTTTTACTGTATCGCAAAAATTGGTTATTGTAAAGGATGTGGTGTCCTTTTTTTCGTCAGCAATGGTGTCCTTTTTTTCAGCAAAATAAACCGACCACAAGAATAATGGGTATACTATTTTTGAGTATAGTTCCATTAATGGCACAAATTCAATCATTCGCGTGTCGTTCTTTGTTGCTTGTACACAAACAGTATGTAGGCTATCTGCATAGCACAACAAATTTTCTATTGAAAAGCCGTAGGTCTGAAAAATAAATTTGTTGTTATTTATCAAAGTGGAGGTCGAAGTCGTGTTTTGAAGTAAGTAATCATAGTCGCTATCAACGCACAATATCAAATGATTACCAACACTATTGGCAAATACCAACACAGGTAGTTTACCTTTCGTTAGGGTATCATTTGAAGCCAATTGAACATCGAAACGCACACCATTTTTCTCAAAAGGTGCCAAGATTACTCGCCAGAAAGCAATATCATCATCACTCTCCACATAAACTAAAACCCTTTGTGGAGAACCTTTGGGCTGTAATGCGGAGAAAGCTGCTAAATAATCAGCGTTTAAATTATCCACCAAAGTTGGTTGTTGCATATTAGGTTTTGGTTTTTTGTCTATCAAGTGTTATTAAGTCTCTCACATCAGAAACTTTGTCCCGCCATCCTTCCATAATGATAGCAGGTGAGTGGGTTGCTAAAATAATTTGAACGTTGGGATTCAATGTCCTAATGTATTGTATTAACTTTTTTTGCCAATCGAAGTGCAACGAAATTTCGGGTTCGTCCATAAAAAGGATAGAAGGTTTGTTATCTTGTATCAAAACAGTCAAAAGAATAACCAAAATTTGCTTCTCGCCCGATGAAAGTTGGTAGGCTGTTATTTCATCTGTGCCGTTGAGAAACACCATTTCATTTTTTTCTCTATTGATTTTCTTTCCCGTATCCTTAAAAAGATTATCAATGATTTCAAGAAATTTTTCTTTCTGTTTCGTTATGTTTAAAACTGCTTCTTGTGAATGACCATTGTTTTGGGTCACTGCCGCCAATACCTTTTTGCCAATATTTAATTGGTAGTCTAAATATTTTTTTTGAAGGTTAAAAATATCTCTGTCCAATTCTGTTTTGACATTTTCATCGGGGCTTCCTAATTCTGAAATAGTGTTGTCAAAAGTGCTAATAATATCAACATTAAGACTTCTATTATAAGAAGTGATAAAAGTACTATTTGTTCGTTCAAATGCTATAAACTGTCCGTTATCAAAAACAACTTTTATACTTTGGACAAACTTGCTCTCTTTAGATAAAAACAGTCCTGTAATACAATCTAATATCGTTGATTTACCGCTGCCATTTATACCTGACAATATATTGACATCGGGCTGTAGACTCCAAGTCAAATCAAATCTTTTCCAAAGCGATTTGATTTCAACTTTTGATATTTTACTGGGTTTATTGTCCATTTTTGTTGATTTGGGTTTGTAAGATTACATCATCACTTCCTTTTTTAGTGGTATGTAACTTTTAGTTTAGCTTTTTTAAAAAGGCTTATTATTTATCCAAAGCGTTGTTAAACTGCGAGCTATATTGATTGATAAATGTGTGCCATCTGGTGGTCTTAAAACTATAAGACCAAACTTCGCCGCAAAGATAGCCACTTTTCTCTTTTATTGCCAATTCTTCTAAGAAAAAAATTGCCTATCTACAACATCAGCAACTATATATAATATTGCTACAGTCAATTGATAAGCCTTCGGGGGTTTTGAACCTCCGAAGGCTTTTGTTAGTGTTCTATAAGTTAAACTTTTAGGTGCAAGACCTAAACTTTTACGTCCACTAACGTAAAATTTTAGGTGCAAGACCTAAACTTTTACGTCCACCAACGTAAACTTTTAGGTTCAAGACCTAAACTTTTACGTCCACCAACGTAAAATTTTAGGTGCAAGACCTAAATTTTTACGTCCACTAACGTAAAATTTTAGGTGCAAGACCTAAACTTTTAGGTGCAAGACCTAAACTTTTAGGTCCACCAACGTAAAATTTTACGTTCAAGACCTAAACTTTTACGTCCACTAACGTAAAATTTTAGGTGCAAGACCTAAACTTTTAGGTTCAAGACCTAAATTTTTAGGTTCAAGACCTAAACTTTTAGGTGCAAGACCTAAACTTTTAGGTTCAAGACCTAAACTTTTACGTCCACTAACGTAAAATTTTAGGTTCAAGACCTAAATTTTTACGTCTACCCACGTAAAATTTTAGGTGCAAGACCTAATTTTTTAGGTCTTTGACTATTGTAGGCATCATTATCAACGTTCAACAAGATGATATTAACCAATAGTTCGGCAATATTGTATCACTTTTTCAGGGTTTTATCCATTGTTTTGTATTCAGTGTTGTTTATCATCTTACTGCTATCTTAGGGTTTTTATTTTTTGGTGGTCTTCAAAATCATCTAAATGATGCACTTTTGTCCATAACCGAAAAATATATCGATATAACTGAAGCAAAATACTGATTCGCGCGAATTGGTTTTGTCAACGGACAACAAAATACACCACCCAGAGAACGTTTGCTCTTTTGGGTGGTGTATTGTGTTTACTTAAATGATGTACATTTCTGTGCCAAAAATGCACTTTTGTCAATAACCAAAAAATATATCGATATAACTGAAGCAGAATACTGATTCGCGCGAATTGGTTTTGTCAATGGACAAAAAAATATGCCACCCAAAGAATATTTGCTCTTTTGGGTGGTGTATTTTGTTTACTTAAATGATGTACATTTCTGTGCCAAAAATGCACTTTTGTCAATAACTCTTACACATTATTTTTGTAGCGAAACATAACAATAGCTGTTTCTTTTTTGTTCAAATTTGAGGAGAATGTTTGTTGATTTTGTTTTGTTGTTTACCAAAAACTATAAGAACCATCGCCGTTTACACTTATGTTTGGCAGGCGGTGGGTTTGTTCGAAATAGTAGTAACCTGTTCGTAGGTTATCCCAAAAAGCAAGTAATTGGGGCATTCGTTGGTGTTTTGCGGTTTCGAGTTGGTCGTTTTTGGTGTTGTTGAAACGATAGGGAAAGATGTGTATCGGTACATCTATTTGTCCGTTATTGTGTGCAAGCAGTGCAAGCCAATAGATTTCTTTTATTTTGTCGTTGGTCATGGGCAGGCAGCCTTCTGTTACGCAGTCGCCATGTATATAGATGTCACCGCCGAGTGCATAGCCGCCGCCATAGATTCGGTCAGAGTGGTTGGGATAGTCGACACGCAAGGAAAGATAGTAAGAACTGTAGGGGTTGTATTCGGAGATAGTATAAAAACCTTCGGGGACTTGCATGTCGCCTTGTTTTCTTTTGGGTCCCAGTTTGCCCGATGTGTAGCAAATTGGATACTCCTTGAATTTAACAAATTCGCCATTGTTTGCTTTTGCCCATACTTCGAGAACGCCTTCTTTTTTGAAAGCCCGAAGGTATATTTCTGTGGGTGGATAGGCTATGCAGCGCTTTTCAAATTCGCGTTGCAAAGATAGGTCTTTGGTGGAGCGGGCTTCGAGTACCCTTGGGCTGTTTAGCTGTGCTTCTAAGTTTTGGGCTTGGAGGAGTTGGGGAATGACGATAACAAACAATAAGAATAATAATTGTCTCACTATTTTGGGATTGTTATGTTTTAAGGTACGTAAATTATGATGGTTGTGGATTAGCAAATCTTCTGCATAGCTTGGGGCGAAAGATTTTCGTGCTATATTCGAGCGGTATTTTAAACAACAGATACATACGCAAAAAAGAGTCAACAAATAGCAGGTATTTATTGGCTCATATTTGCGCAAAGGTACGCGTTTTTTTTCGAAGAATCTCCAAAATAGAAATTTGGCAGCTAAAAAATGGATTCTATGTGGGTTAGATTAGCTTTTTTATGTGATTGATGACAAGAAGTAAGGCGATATTGCTGCCTCAATTTGATAACGACATTAAAAAGTGGTTTTAGCTTGTGTTGTTCTAAAAAAATGACAAATGCCTGATATTTGATAATGACAATCTGATAAGTACCTTATCAAGGCCTTATTTGTTATTATCCAAACAACCCAATTAGCTGACAATATTACCAGCTCAAAATAATAAAAATCCCGATGGGGTGACACATTATTCGACAAAACATGACATCATTTCACCCCGTCGGGGTTTATGCCTTTTTTTGTTCCGTTTTTTTTGCTATAAACCTATCACCCTTTCAGGGTTTATTTAAATACTTTCTTATCGTTGCTATTTTCAGAAATACCACTTAATAATGTCTCTATCAAAATGACACAGTATTATTAGCATTATGAACTTATGGCTTGCATAGTGATTTCTCACAAAATTTGCAGCATTTTGTCAATTTCTTGGACGATGTGCTGATAGGCTTCGTCGGGATTGGCATGTTGGGTAATAAATTTTTTGTTGCGGGGCAAGATGGTAGGCAATTTGGCAAAGGCTGCTCCGTCGTAGAAAGTGGGACGGGTGAGAATGGGAAATACGATGGCTTTGCCTTCGCGGTGTTTTTGGAGGGCTATTTGTAGTTGTTGTTGGTATATTTGGTCAGAGGCAATAAAATCGGCACTGATAAATAGGAGAATGATTTGGGCGTTTTGGATTTGTTGTAGGATTTGTTGTTCTTGCTCTTGTGCGAGTTGCAGGTCTTGGAGTGTCCAAGTGGTGATTTGTTGTTCGTGTTGCAATAGGGCGAGTTGTTTTTCGAGTTCGGTAGCATAAGGTTGGTCTATTTCGGTATAAATAAAACAGATGTTTTTTTGTTTGTCGGTAGTGGGTGGTGGTGGCGTTTCGCCTGCGTGTCGGGCTTTGAGTTGTTGGAAAAAATCGGCGGGTGTGAGGTCGGCAAATTGCACCCTAAATTGATTGGCAAAAAATATCTGCGAACTTTTGGAGAGGGTGGCAGTAGGCTGCATTGCCCAAGTGGTTTCGTTGCCCGAGTCGCTGATGTGGAGGGCGTGCATCAGGACGCGCAATTGCCAATTGTTGAAGTCAAAACCCACAAAAAGGTAGTTTTTGGAACTGTCAAACTCTTTGGCAATGCTTTTGGGTATGGACGATTCGCGCTGCATGATTTCGGTGAGGAACGACAATTGGTCGGCTTCGGTGAGGAGCATCGATTCGGGTCTTTTGATAGAACCAAATAGTTGGTAGATGAGCGGCGGATAATCTTTGCCAATGTCATACACAGTGTCGTCTTTTTTGCGAAAGTTGTAGAAAGCGCTTTGGTAGTTGCTACCTGCTCGGGTTAGGGTTTGGTGGAGCAGGAGGTCGGGTGTGGTGGTGATGGCAAGCGAAAAAGGGATTTCGGCAAGGAATTGCAACACCTCGTTGGGCGTGTTGTTATAGGTTTTATAGAAGTTGTCGACCAACATTTCGAGTTTTATGCGGCTACCATTTTGGCGCAAATACTCTGTGGCAACTTGGAGCAAGTCGTCAATATCAATGATGTTTTTTTTGTCGGGCAGTTTGCTGACCAACTCGTTGGATAGCCATGCGGCTAAGGATTTGGTTTGTTGGTCTTTGGTGTGGGACACGGCTTCGGGACCCAATAGCAAAATGAGATTGTCGTTCTGGAGGGCATAGAGGATAATGTCCCAATCGTCATTGGATAGCATGTTTTTGTGGGTGGGTTTATGGGCTGTAAAAGGCTATGTGGCTTTTGTTGTTGTACTTATGATACAGGCAAGCCGCTGTTTGTTGCCACAAAGGTACATTGTTTATTGTTTAGAAATAGTTTTTTAGTAGAAAAAATGTTTTTTTTTACCTTATTTTGGTCATGTAACAGTTTTTTTGAAACGGCGATATGGTGTCCAAATGGCTGTTTAATGGCTTTTTTTTAGGTTTATAGTGCTTATTTTAGCGTTTTTTGCAAAAAATTGTTAATAAGTGTTGGAAAATTGGATAAATCGCCTTACCTTCGCACGAAGATTTGGAGTGTTTTTGGTATAAAGATTGTGTGTAATCATCGAAAAATATCCGAATTTAAAGTATC
>JAEUUX010000294.1 GCA_016787295.1 Chitinophagales bacterium | reverse complement strand
TTTATTTGCTCTTGCATTTTTTTATTGGTAGATGTTAATCATGAATAAATTTTGTGTGTTTTTTGCAGCACCAAATCTTTTTTATGCCTTCAAAAAACCATATTCATACACCTTTGGAGCAATTTTGTCGGCAAGAGTTTTCAGTTTTGCTCGCAAATCGCCAATAAGTTGATGATATGTTTCGTTGGTGCTTTTGGTGTTCATACGTCCTTTGTCGTTGCGTCCCTGAAAGTATTCCCTAATGTCATATAAACTTGCATTGACCAAACCATCTGTAATTGTTTCATTGGTTGCGGCAACAGTTGTATGATAATACTTCCAAAGTTTGCGCCCAGCATCAAAAACTGCTTTGGCTTCAGCAGAAAAAATAAGCGGCTCTGTACGTTCTATTTCAGCATCAAAAAGATGTGATTTTTCTTCTGTTTTGAGCTTACCTTTGATAAAATCGCTCATAAAATTGCTCGCAAATTTATCCACAGCATCTACCTCATATTCAGTAAAAGGTATCCAATGATTGCTGCCTTCTTTGCCCGAAATCCTGTTTTGCCCATGAAAAATAGTATATGCCAAGCAATTGTTTTGAAATTCGGTATCTGTTTGCCAAGTATCATTAGGATATAGAAACTGGTCACGGTCGTTAATCCAAGTAGCTTCCATACACTGTCGCACCGAAAAGTACACACAACCATGAATAACATTTTTCTTAGTAAATGACCAAAAATTAAAATGCTCTATACCTTTGTTGATAGCAATATAAATTTGGCTATTGTGCTGAAAATCGGGCGAAGCATTACCCATAAAACCCAGATGGCTACCATTTGCTTTGTCAAATTGTTTTATCCATTGGTTAATGCTAGGAGGTAAATTGCCATAAAAAGTTTTTTGTGCGATGTGGGTTTCTTTGTTATCATATACCTCACAAACCACACTATCTATTTTTTCTTTTATTGCCGTATTCCAAAGCGTAAAACCAATAGGGAAACTACCTTTTACATTATCAAACGTATTGGCAGGAATGATAAATCCCCCTAAAAATTTAGCTAAAAAGAAGGCTTTAAATTTACCAAAATTAACACCCTGAACAAACTTCATTTTAGAAAACTGCCCTAATATTGCATCTGGTATTTTGTCATACATTCGTGCCATAAACAATGCAAAAATTTCGTTAGAGGCGTTCCCAATTTTTTCTTTATACAGTCTGTATAGCTTATTATCTTTCGCCACTCCCGCTTTATTTTCACCTGTCCCAGCTACTGTTCGTGCGCTGCTAGCTTCTGCGTATGGCGGATTGATATAGACAAGCAATTTCTTGCGTTTTTCGGGGTCGTTGATAATATTTTGCAGTTCTTGGGGCAGCTTGCTAAAATCATCATTCAAAAAGTCAAACTGAAAAACATGACTTTTCAGCAAGTTAGCGCCATGCTGTATTCGTTCGTGCATAACACGCACGTCCGCTTGGTCTAAGGTACTCGCCCAGATATTATATTTATTGGTCAAACCTGCCAAAAGATTGCCCGTTCCTGCGGCACAGTCCCAAACATAATATTCTGTCTGCCAATTTTCTCCCAAAGCGTCGGCAATATATCTTTGTGACAACTCGACCCACTGTCGTGGCGTAAAAAACGCACCTTTACGCTCCCTGATGTCTTGCGGCACCAGCAAGTCACGGCGTTCGATGATGTATTCGTGAAATTCTGTTAGCGGCGGACGTTTATAGCGTTTCCAAAACTGCTGATAGGTAGATTTGTTCGCTATGTGAATCATAGCATCAAACATAGTGTTGAGATACTTTTTCGGGATTTTATAACCTTGTTGATAAAAAACAACAAAAAGATTTTTGCGTATGCTTGTGTCGTCCTCAATTTTGTTAGTATCTTTATCGTCCACAAACAAATCTGCCAAATAAAAGTCACTATCCAAGATATTAGCCTTTTTCAGTTCGTCCCAATTCACATCGATAATAGGTTTAACAGTATCGAGCCAGCGCAAATAAATCGGCACAAAATTGTTTTTGTCAATTTTGATTTTGTTTGCCTCCGTAGCTTTTTCGATATTATTGGCAATAAAAAAATGCAGTTCTTTGGCATCATCAACATAATCATAGACGTAAGTATGCCCACTAAGTATTGCCTCGATACGAGCTTTGATGAGCTGAAACTCCTTCGTTTCATGCTTGCTTGGCGTTACGTTCCAATTAAAATCATTGAGATAAAAAATATCCTGAACACTACTATACGGCACAAAAGCAATTTTCTTACCATCAAAAGCACCCAAAAAAGCAGGTGGCAGGGTCTTATCAAAAGTTCGTGCCTTACCGATGGTCAAAATCAGTTGTACAAACATAGTTGGAATATCAAAATCACCCGTTTTAGCTTCTGCCCACAGCAGAGACGTTCTGCCAAACAAGCCATCTTGTTTGGGCAAAACAGTAAAATCTATATTTCCGATGATTTCGGTAGTATCAAAGTCCTTAAACCAGTCTGCTCCGACTTTATTTTTAAGTTCTTCCTCCCTAATGTTTTGATATTTCATACATTTGGATTGTTGTTGAGGCTTATACTAAAATGAAAATGACCTGCTGATATTGAGAAACGATATAGCAGTTCGCTCTCTCAATACAATAAAAGTACTGTATAATTAAAAAAACGAACCTTTGTTTACACTATTTTCGCCACCCGAAATAGTGCTGTAGTTGGTCGTTGAGGCACAACTTACGGATAAATAGACAAAGAAGGGTAAAATGCCTCAACGATTGCCTACATTTTGTGGTAGCTAATGCGATAAAACAGACAAACTTTTACAAGCTTGTTTGCTACCACAAAATTAAGCAAAGACCACAGCACGCCGGACGAATCCACTCGAAAAAAGAACACCCTTTTTTGCTTCTTTTTTGGGTGAGCAAAAAAGATGAATCACCATTGGTCGCTTACCATAACAGTATATCGAGGAATAGTAGGTTGTCGTTAATTTGTGTTGTATTTTTGGAGGAATGCGTAATATCAGATATTAAAAAAACTGAAAAACACTTTCGGTTTGGTATATATCCCCCAAAAAACCATTACTTTTTCACCCCATCGCCCTCCTTACAAAACAAGCAGAACAATGAAATCAAGCGCAAAGATACACATTTTTCCCTTTCCATTCACAAACATCAAACAATTTTCTTTTAGAACCCTCTTTTTTTTTAGCACAAAAACCATAATGAATACAAACCTTTCGCTACCCTTATTTGACCAAACACCTTGATTAAATAAGCCTTGAAACAAAAAAATAAAAAAAAACTAAAAAAATAACAAAATTTTCGAAAAAAACCTTATCTTTGCACCCAAGTAAAAATCATCAACAATAATGCAATAACAACACCATAAAATGACCATTAAAGCCCATTTTAACAACAATATTGTTTAGCAGTACCTTAACAATAACAACAATAAAAAACATAACGACAACTTTAGTAAACAAATCCTGAAAGTTTGATAAAATAACAGTTGCAATCAACAAAAAAACTCAACAAAAAACCACCAAAAATTAACAATTCCCAAAAAAAATCCCTACCTTTGCACCGAAAAACAAACCAACAAAAATATCCATTAACAACCAAAAAGACAATAATATGCCAAGAGTATATGAAACAGGGCACGCCAAAAATGTAGCACGATTCTCCGAGCTAACAAGCGTATGCAAAGCACATGGCAGCGACTACAAGCCCTCCAAAATCGCCATACAAATTCCCAACCTCGAGATCATCGTCAGCAATGCCAGAGCCGCCATTGCCAATGTCACCAACAACCTTGTTGCATTCACCAGCGCCACCAACCAGCGCCAGAACGCTTTTTATCCACTCCGAAAACTATCCACCCGATTAGTCAGCGCCCTTACCGTCACCGACGCAGCCGACAATACCATTGACGACATGAAAAGCATCAACAAGAAAATACAAGGCTTAAGAATCACCAAGAAAACAACCATCGTCGCCGCCCCCGCCGACGACGAAACAACCAACAGCACACCCGACGAAAAAACCATTTCCACCTCCCAGCAGTCCTACGACCAACAAGTAGAACACTTTGCAAAAATGATAGCCCTCCTAAAAACAGAACCATCATACAGCCCCAACGAGGTGGAATTACAAATAAACACCCTCGAAGACCAATTGCAATTCATGCGGGCAGCCAGCGAAGCCGTAACAAGTGCCTACATAAGCCTAAGCAACAGCCGAATAAAAAGAAACGAAATCCTATACAAAAAAGACACAGGATTATACGACATAGCACAAGAAGTAAAAAAATACATAAAATCAGTCTTTGGAGCCACCAGCCCACAGTACAAACAACTCAATAGCTTGCGATTTACCAGCAAATAAAAAACACCACAAAAATGCAGATACGTCATCACTGGCGTATCTGCTATTTATATTACAATACCAACCATAACAGCAACCCAAACGTTAGAACTCGCAACCCAAACGTTAGAACTCCAAGCCCAAACGTTAGAACTCACAACCCAAACGTTAGAACTCGCAACCCAAACGATAGAACTCGCAACCCAAACGATAGAACTCACAACCCAAACGTTAGAACTCACAACCCAAACGATAGAACTCACAACCCAAACGTTAGAACTCACAACCCAAACGTTAGAACTCGCAACCTAAACGATAGAACTCGCAACCCAAACGATAGAACTCGCAACCTACTCAGGTAGTACTGATACTTGTATCAGTAAAAAAAACAATAAACAACAAAAATCCCTTCTTCAAAGAAAAACAAAAAGGCAATTTTCTTAAAAAAAACATAAACCAACACCAAAACAATAAAAACCCAGACGGGGTGACAAGTTTATAGCCTCAAAACAATAGAATAATCAACATAAAGCCCGACGGAGTGACACATTATTCGACAAAATATGACATTATTCCACCCCGTCAAGCTTTATTTGCCTTAGCATTTTTACCATTATCCTTTTTACAATACCACCTAATGTCCTTATCTAATTGATGTTGCATTTTGAGACAAGTACATAACATCATTCATTTTGATAACGACATTAAAAAGTAGTTTTAGCTTGCGTTGTTCTAAAAAAATGACAAATGCGTGATATTTGATAATGACAATCTGATAACGACCTGTTATTTGTTATTATCAAAACAAACCGATTAGCTGACAAGATTACAATATCAAAATAATAGAAACCCCGACGGGGTGACAAGTTTATAGCCTCAAAATAATAGAATAATTAACATAAACCCCGACGGGGTGGCATTTGTTTGATAAAACATGACACATTTCACCCCGTTGGGGTTTATGCCTTTTTTTGTTCCGTTTTTTTGCTATAAACCTATCACCCTTTCAGGGTTTATTTAAATACTTTGTTGCTATTTTCAGAAATACCACTTAATAATGTCGCTATCAAATTATCAAATCCGAAAAGCATTTTCTTCAATATAAACTAAATTGAATACAGTCTTCGGATTTTGTAAAATATTGACAGTCGAATAATTGCGGTCACAAAAAACGTACATCTGCCTACACTAATTTTCGTCATCCGAAATAGTGCTGTAGTCGGTCGTTGAGGCACCGAAGCCACGGCTAAACAAACAAAAAACGATAAAACGCCTCAACGATTGCCTACATTTTGTGGTAGCTAATACAACAAAACAGACAATTTTCGCACCATTTTGCTTGCTACCACAAAATTAAGCAAAGACCACAGCACGCCGGACGAATCCACTCGAAAAAAAACACCCTTTTTTGCTGCTTTTTTGGGTGAGCAAAAAAGCAGAATCACCATTTTTCACTTACGAAAGCAGCATTTGGAGGAATAGTAAATTGCCGTTAATTGATGTTGCATTTTGAGACAAGTACATAACATCATTCATTATCAAATCCGAAAAGTATTTTCTTCAATATAAACACCAAAAACCCAACAACATGAATCAAACTACCAAAATCCTATCCATCGTCCTCATTATTTTGCTCACCATAGCATTTTTATTCAAACGCAACAACAGCACCAACAACCACACCAGCAACATTCCCACCTCCGACACCAAATTTGCCTTCAAAGACACCACCGCCATCAACCAAATCATCATCACCGACAACCAAAAAAACAAAATAACCCTCAGCCGTCGCGACAATGACCATTGGCTTGTTAACCAGCGCTACCCCGTTCGTCCCAGTGCCATTCACCAACTCCTACAAACCGTTGCCACCGTCACCACACAGTCAGGCGTATCACAAGCAGCCCTGCCCAACGTCCAAAAAATGTTTGAGCAACCTCTCAAAACCATTGAACTCTATACCACGCCCAACCAAAAACCCGTTCATAAATACCATCTTGGCGGCTTAACCAACGACAGACTTGGCACCTATGCCCTCCTCGAAGGCGCAAAATATCCCTACGTCATACAAGTTCTCGGACACGACGGACACCTCCTCTCCCGCTATTCCACCCTCGAACCCGATTGGCGTGACCTCGTCATTTTCCAATACAAACCCTCCGACATCAAAGCCATCTCCCTCAACTACGACAACTTTTTCCCCAACTATTCCTTCACCATCGACAACAACAACCCCCAAAGCCCCGCCATTCAGCCCACACACCCCGAACTACAAAAAAACACCACCACCAGCACCGACAAAATAAAACAATACATTGAACTATACCAGCTCAAATATGCCGAAGCCTACGCCAACGAACACCCCCGCATCGACTCAATACAAAAAGCCAAGCCATTTTGCACCATCACCGTCACAAACCAACAAAACCAAATCCAAGCCGTCCCCATCTACTACATGCCCATCACACAACGAAGCAAAACCCAGTTTGACCGCAAAGGCAACCCCATACCCTTCGACCAAGACCGCTTTTTCGCCTTCGTCCATCAAAACAACGACATGATGATTGTCCAACAATACAACTTTGGCAACCTTTTTCAGCGCTACTCCGATTTCACCACCAAACCATAAACCATCTCCCCCATGATAGACTACCAAAAAGACTACCTCCTCGAAAACCAGCGCGTCCTACTCCGCCCCTTACAACCCACCGACTACCAATACCTGCTCCCTTTTTCCACCAACGAACCCGCCCTTTGGCAATATTCCCTTGCCCAAGCCCACACGCCCGAACTGCTCCGCCAATACATCGACAAAGCCATAGAAAATCGCCAAATGCAAAAAGAATACCCCTTCATTGTTTTTGACAAACAAGCCCAACAATATGCAGGCAGCACCCGTTTTTATGACATTCAGCCCCAATACAAAACCATGCAACTCGGCTATACGTGGTACGGCAAAAACTTTCAAGGCACAGGCATCAACCCCAATTGCAAATACCTCCTTTTACAGTTCGCCCTCGAAACCTTAGACAACAACAGGATAGAACTCCGCGCCGACACCCTCAACCAACACAGCATCAACGCCATGAAAAGCATCGGATGCACCCAAGAAGGCATTTTGCGAAACAACTACATTCGTCCCGATGGCACACTCCGAAGCTCCGTGATATTTAGTGTCCTACAAAACGAATGGAACAACCACATCAAAAACCACCTTGCCAAAAAATGTTAAACCCAAAGGCAACCATTTAAGCCCTTTTTTCGTTTAAACAAAACAGCAAATACACAGCGCCAGCACACAAACAAATCCCCCTTCATGTAGCCCAAGCAGTCCAATAATATTTTATTAATTTTTTTGGGCGTTCCCTACGGGCGGGCTGCTACGGGCTTCGCTTCGCTGCGGTGCTTCGACAAGCTACGCACTGGCTAACGCCACCCTCCGCATCCCTAACGCGCTTCGCCACTCAAACAATAGAACTCCAAACCCAAACGTTAGAACTCCAAACCCAAACATTAGAACTCACAACCCAAATGTTAGAACTCGCAACCCAAACGTTAGAACTCCAAACCCAAACGTTAGAACTCCAAACCCAAACGTTAGAACTCGCAACCCAAACGTTAGAACTCACAACCCACTCAGGTAGTACTGATACTTGTATCAGTAAAAAAAACAACAAACAATAAAACTTTTAAAACAAACAACAACAGCATCAACATTCATTTCAAACATAATTCCAAGCACCACAAAAAAATATAATAAATGACAATCCAGCGGTTCCTGTTAACCATATTTTGTATCCAAATCCTATTTTTTTCCCCCACTATTGTAGGACAAAACACCAACACCACCAATTTTACAAACCCACAACGTTATCAAATTGGCGGCATTGAAGTAAAAGGAACAAAGTATTTAGACCCCAACGTCCTTATCAACCTATCAGGCTTGTCTGTAGGCGAAACAATCACCATTCCCGGCGAAGACATAGGCAATGGCATTCGTGCTTTGTGGAAACAAGGCTTATTTTCAGACATAAAAATTTACGCCACACGCTTTGTTAACGATGTAGTGTTCCTTCAATTTGAATTAAAAGAGCGCGAACGTCTTTCCAAATACGCTTTCAAAGGCATTCCAAAGGGCGACGAAGATGATTTGCGCGACAAAATAGGTTTGGTGCGCGGCAAAATAGTAGACGACGACCTTTTGTCCAAAACACAAGGCATTATCCTCGACCATTATCGCGAAAAAGGCTATTTTAATGCCCACATCAACACCACCATGCAACCCGATACCCTTTTTACCAACAGCCTTATATTATTACTAGACATTGATCGTGGCGAAAAGGTGCATATTGGTAATATTTACTTTTCGGGCAACAATAATACAGCCTCGCGAAAGCTCAAAAAACAGATGAAAGACACCAAAGAACGCTCGCGCCTATTTCCTCGCAAACCACAAGATGTAGCAACCAACGCCATCAAGAGCAATCCTTTCAACTATCTCGGCGACTTCTCCATTGGCGACGCTTTGAACTACATCGATGACAATATCTTTCGCTTCCGTCTATTTTCTTCCTCCAAATACAACCAAGACGAATACCAAAAAGACAAAGAAGCCCTCATCGACTACTACAATAACCTCGGCTACCGCGATGCTACAATCACCTACGATACCATCTACTCCATCAACGACCGCACCATCGACATCAAAATAAACGTCGACGAAGGCAATCTCTACTATTTTCGCAACATCACCTTTCGCGGCAACAACAAATATCCTTCTGAGCTGTTAAGCCAAATTTTGGGCATCAAAAAAGGCGACAGATATAGCCAATCCGAGCTACAAACCCGCATTTTCCAAGACCCCAACGCCAACGACATTAGTTCGCTCTACATGGACGACGGTTATCTGTTCTTCCAGGTCACACCCGTCGAGAAAGCCGTCGAAGGCGACTCCATCGACCTTGATATCAACATCTACGAAGGCGCACAAGCCACCATCGACAAAGTCATTATTTCGGGCAACACCAAAACCAACGAACACGTCATTCGGCGCGAAATCCGTTCTTATCCTGGCACCAAATTCAGTCGTTCCGACATCATTCGTACCACGCGCGAAATTGCCAACTTGGGTTATTTTGACCCCGAAAAAACCGAAGTTAACCCCATTCCCAATCCTTCCAAAGGAACTGTTGACATAGAATACAAAGTATCTGAAAAACCCGCCGACCAATTGGAATTATCCGCAGGCTGGGGTGGCACGGGTGTTATCGGCACAGTAGGCGTTTCGTTCAACAATTTCTCTGCTCGCAATTTGTTCAAAAAAGAAGCATGGAATCCCATACCTAGTGGCGACGGTCAGCGACTTAGTTTTCGTCTGCAATCCACAGGCAAGGCGTTTCAAAGTATCAATGCGTCCTTCACCGAACCTTGGCTCGGCGGCAAAAAACCCAACGCCCTCACCATTAGCGCCTATACCTCGCGCATTTTCCAAGATTATACAGGCACATCCAACGACCGTTTGCGCTATATCATTGGTGGGTCTGTGGGTATCGGACGCAGGTTGCGTTGGCCCGATGATAACTTCACGCTCCAAAACGAAATCAATTACCAATTTTTTAATCTCAAAAACTCCAACGATTTTACGGTCAGCAATGGCGTAGTGCATAACCTTAGCTTCCGAACCACTTTGGCACGCTACTCCTTAGACCAACCTATTTATCCACGTTCTGGCTCCAACTTCTCTTTAACCTTAGCCCTCACCGCTCCTTATTCTTTGCTCAACGAACGCAACTACAGTGACCTTCCTACCAACGAGAAATACAAATTTGCAGAATACCATAAATGGAAACTCAAAGCCGAATGGTTTACACCCATTGTGGGCAACCTCGTTTTGCGGACGGCTGCCAAAATGGGAATCGTAGGCTACTATAATCCTGACATTGGTTTTCCTATCTTAGAGAAATTCGAAATTGGTGGCGACGGTCTTGGTTTGGGTGGTGCCAACTTCCTCTATGGCAAAGACATCTATGCACTGCGCGGCTATGAGACCGAACAAGTAACCGTTCCCCTTGCAGGTAGCTCGTTGCGAGAAGGCGACCCTATTATGAGCAAATATACCGTAGAATTGCGCTACCCTTTGACCCTCAATCCAAGTTCTACTATATATGTTCAAGCCTTTGTCGAGGGCGGTAATTCGTGGAAAAGTTTCCGCAGTTTCAATCCCTTTGACATCAAACGCACAGCAGGTTTGGGAGCAAGAATCTATTTACCTATGTTTGGTATCTTAGGTTTTGACTATGGCATTGGTTTTGATAAAATTCTCAACGCCAATAATAGCGACCCAACTGCCACAAGTAAGAAAAGAACTTTGGGCGAATTTATCCGCGACTATGGTAGATTTAGTGTAGTTCTCGGTTTTGACCCTGAATAAAAAACTCCACATTATTTGTTGCATATCACAAAATAAATTTCCCTGCTAATTCGTTTGTTTGACGATAATTAGCAGGGAAATTGGTTTTAGGAAGTAACGATTTGAACATTTGTACTAAAACAAGCAGTTTTACACCACCAAAATTACGGTTTCGAAACTATGCAAAGAAAAATCATTGTCAGTTTTACCATTATTTTTTTCATCATCATCAATTTAACCTATTTCTGGGAAACAAAATTTGGAAGTATAAGTATGCCAATTTTTGTAATATTGATGGGAGTCTTTTTTGTTTTGGTATTAGTGTTATTACAACAAATCATACTTGCCATAAGAGAAAATTTTAGGCTTTCAAGCAGAAATAGCCTGATTGTTTTTATGACAATAATTTTGGCGCTAATCTACTGCCATCCCAACGGAATAATCGACTTTGAACAATGGGAAGGAAAAGATGTATTGATAGCACAAAGAGAAGGCAGTGCTAATTGCATGACAACTTTTAAGCTAAAGCAAAACCATAATTTTGTAGAAAAACGTGTCTGTTTTGCATTCAGCAAAATAACAGGAAAATATGAAATTCGCAACGATACGATTTTCTTTTCCGAAGTAAAAATCCCGCAAGGAAAACAACCTTATTATAAATATGCCTTGATAACAAAATCGGTAGATAACAAACATATTTTGCAACAATACCCTGATTCAACAGATTCAGGAAGTTATGAACTATGGATAACGAAAGATGAAATAAGCCAAACCTCTATTACCTCAACTCCATAATCAAAATCCCCTTAGCAGGAACAGTGATAGATTTGGAAATATCAATTTTTTTTGCGTCTTGGCGGAGCAGGTACGTTTAATAGTTCATTAGCCCTTTCAGAAGGGCTATAAGCTCTTAAACCTTCATCAAGAGTGTAAATTAGTACATCATAGTTTGACATTGCACAAGCATAAAATTCAGCTATTGCTGTAATACTAACGTCTCCTATAGAATCTTTATTAGGTATGGCTCGTCCCTTCCATGTTTCTAATAGTTCCTTCATTTTGTCCAAAGTGTATAACCTATCTTGCCCATTAAATGGCATCCAAGGTCTGTTCCCCTCTAAACAGTCTGTAACAAAAGTTGTAAATTCCTCTACTTTAATGCGGCGGATATTCCCGTCAGCAATATGAGCAATGTGATTACCGGTTTCGATGATAACCACAAAAGGCAAAATCATTTTTGCTCCTGCTACTGTTTCGCGCTCAATAGCAGCTCTTACAGTAGCAGGAGTTTCTGTTTCGTGTGTATTCATATATTGAATATCAAAATACAAGCAACAAATCGAGGTGTCTATGACAATAAATTTAGGTTTGGGCATGTCGGTATTTGTTTGTCGGTTTGTTTGTTTGGGCATATTAATGTCCTCCTATCTTAGTTTTTGATGTGTTACAATAGCTCCCAAAGGTCCTTGCCCAAGTAAAAAAGGTAGGTTGTCTAGTTCGTTTATGGGGGTAATTTCACTATATCCGTTTTCACGATTTCGGTGTACATACATTACAAACGGTAAATAGTGTTCTGTTAATTCGTTTAAGAAAGCTACGTTATGGGTGGTTACTAAAATATCTATCTGTCTTTGAGTGGCTTCTGTATATAAAATTTGTAATAACAACTTGGCGCGTGAAGGGTGAATACCATTGTCAATTTCTTCTACTACCAACAAACTGCCTTTGGGGCGCGTTAAGATAGCTGTTAGAATAGCTAAAAAACGCAAAGTACCATCAGACATACTGCGGGCATCTATGCGTTGAGAAGCGTTTGTAACAAAATTTTCATCACAATAAAACATAGCATCATTATTACCCAAACCAACTAAACCTACTGTTATGTTTTGTAGTTCTTGTTCAGGCAATTTTTGTGCATAGTGTGTTAGTAATTGTTCCGTTGCAATTTTTTCTTCGTTACCCAAATTCGCAATAACCCCTGCTGCATTAGCACCATCAGCAGTTAAATAGGGCGATACTCTAACATATTGGCGCATATTAGTAGGAATTGGGTCTAAAATAAAAACGTTTTGCAAAGTATTGGCTACAGTTTTTACTGCTTTTGACACACGATCGGACAATTCTGTTCTTTGACTAAGTTGTTTTAAGATGGTTTCTTGTGTGGGCATCGTCCATTTGTAGGCGTATGTTTGTGTGGCATCGTGATATTCGTTAGGATTATTTCCTTTGGGTTTAGCTACTGACACTCTCACTAAAGCATTGTTGATAGAGGAAACTACGGAAAATATGGTAAAGTTACTATCATCTCTTGTTTCCGATAAAGTTTCTTCATATATTCGTGCCTCATGGTGACCATTGTTATTTCTCTCAATGGTCAAGTACAATAGGTATCGATACGTTATGCCCTCTTCTGAATCTACAGATACTGATAGGCGTGGCATTTGTTGCTGTCCCCATAGTTCAATATTTTCTATGCCCCCTCTTATGCCATTGTTATCTCTGTCTCCTTGTATAGCAGTATAGATATCACGGCTTGAGATGCTTCGTTGCAAAAACAACAAAGCATCTAATATATTCGATTTTCCGCTGGCATTCATACCTGTCAATACAGTAAGAGGGTCTATGTAAAGTGTGGCATTGTGAAAACTCTTCCAGTTTTCAAGTTTTATTTCTGTTAACATATTTCGAATATTTTTTACCGCAAAGGTACAACAAAAAAAACAGAAACAATAACAAGAATAAAATTTTCTTCTTCTTTTCCTTTTTACCTCAACTCCATAATCAAAATCCCCTTAGCAGGAACAGTGATAGATTTGGAAAGATCAAAAGTTTGTTGCGTTAAAATGTCGGTGGCTTTTTGGTAGTTTTGGGTTCGTTCGACAAACTTATCGGTGGCAATACTCACGGCTTCGTTGCTGGGATTGAGCATGACCATGATGGTCTCTTTGTCATTGTATCGAAAATAGGTATAAACCCCTTTTTCGGGAATGAATTGCATCAATTTACCCGAATGAATAACCGTTTTGTTTTGTCGCCATTGCAACAATTGTTGTACGAAAGCAAAAGCTGTTTGCTCTTGTGGTGTGCGTCCTTTCGCCTCAAATTTGTTGGCAGAATCGCCCTGCCAGCCGCCCGCAAAATCTAAGCGCACCAAACCATCAGGATTTGCAAAGTTTTTCATCAAAATTTCTGTGCCATAATAGATACAAGGAATGCCACGCATGGTCAGCAGAAAACCCATACCGATTTTGTATTTTTCAATATCTTCGCCAATCACCGAATAATAACGGCTAAGGTCGTGGTTATCCAAAAAAGTAACGTTGTGTGTGGCATCGGTGTATAAGTAGTCTTTGACCAAGGTATAATATAGGCGTGAAACACCCGTCTCCCAACCGAAATTTTCGTTCAAAGCAGCATTAATGGCATAATACAACTGAAAATCGGTTAAACCGTGCATGGTAGCATTGAAATTTTTGTGGATATTGGTATTACCATGAAAATAAGCTTGAATGGGTTCGCCCTGCACCCACGTCTCGCCAAAAAGTCCCAGAGTGGGATATTCTTTTGTTAAGCGTTCGCTCCACAACACCAAAAAATCAGGGTCAGAATAGGCATAAGTATCCAAACGAAAGGCATCTAACTGTGCCACTTCGGTCCACCAAATACAGTTTTGTATGAGATAATTTTGCACATATTGGTTGTGTTGGTTGAGGTCGGGCATGTGTTTATCGAACCAACCATCGAGCAACACCGATTTGTCGTGCTGCGAGGCATATGGATCCATCAAAGTGGAAGTCATGTAGGTAGTTTTGGTGAATTTAGGAAACTGGTGTATCCACGTTGCCGATGGCAAGTCTTTGATAAACCAATGTTGGTCTCCTACGTGGTTAAATATCACGTCTTTCACCATTTTTATACCTTTTTGATGAGCTTTTTGGCTAAGGTTGCGATAAAGTTCTATGTCGCCAAATCGCGGGTCTATTTGGTAGTGGTCGGTGGCAGCGTATCCATGATAAGACCATTTGGGTTGATCGTTCGTCAAAACGGGATTGAGCCACAGGGCTGTTATTCCCAAATTATCGAGGTAGTCTAAATGGTCAATAATGCCTTGCAAATCGCCACCATGTCGAGCGATTAGAGAGTCGCGCTGTAACCATGTTTCTTGCATTGTTGATACAACATCGTTTTTGGGATTGCCATTGGCAAAACGGTCGGGCATGAGCAAATAAATCACATCGGCAGGTGAAAGTCCTTGCGGAGCGGGTGTTTGGCGTTGTTTCAGCTCGTAGGAGTGTGAAAATTGTTTTTTTCCGTTTTGGCTAAATACGAAGTCAAATTTTTGTGCTTTAGCTTGGCTAATATCCAAGTCGATGAACACATAATTTGGATTGTCTAAAGTGGTCACACTTTTCAGTTGAACATCGACAGAACTTAGTTTTACTTGATAGTGGGCAATGTTTTTACCGTGCAACATCACTTGCAAATCAGGGTGTTGCATATTCGCCCACCAATAGGGCGGGGCTGTGTGTTCGATAGGTGTGTTGGCAGCAATGGCAGCGCTCGACAAACAACACACGCAAAGGTTTATCCAATAGTAAAAAAAATGGTACATATCTATCTTTTGAGGTGTTAATACGGTTTACGTTACTACCCCTTCATAGGTTTAAAACCTACGAAGGGGTATTTTTGTGGGATACTATTAAGCAGTAGAATATCTGTGCATTGTGTATCCGATTTTTATTTTTGGGTATATAAGAACCTGATAATCAAGGAATTGTCCTATGTTTGGGTGTTTGGGGTTGTGGTGCTATTTATGGCTTTTTCTTGTGCAAATACTGCAATATAGAATGATTTTCGCGGGAGCCAACGATTCGGTTATACAATTTACCTAAACCTGTTATTTCCATCACAATTTCGTCGTCCTCTTTGAGCCATATAGGTTTGTGGTTAGGATTTTTTCTTTTTTCTGTGCCATTAATTTCCAAAAAACAACCACCTCCTACTGTTCCTGACCCAATAATGTCGCCCGGAAAAATATCTACACCATAGGAAACCCGCTCGATAATTTCGGCAAACGTCCAATTCATGGTGCTCATATTGTTTTTGACCCATGTTTTGTCATTAATGCTGGCGGTCATTTCCAACTGATAATGCTTGCCGATGTGTCCGGGTGGTGGCGGAATGAGGTAGGCAGACAATTCGTCGGGTGTAACCAAATAGGGACCAACAGCCGTGCAAAAATCTTTGCCTTTGGCAGGACCGAGGTTGAGTTTCATTTCTTCCATTTGTAGAAAACGTGCGCTCATATCGTTCATCACCATAAAACCTGCAATATAATCATCAGCATCAGCGGCTTTGATGTTGCGTCCTTCGGCACCAATGACAATGGCTATTTCCAGTTCAAAATCCAACTGTCGAAAATGGTCGGGCATACACTCTACGTCTCCGCTGCCTTGAATGGCGTTGTGGTTAGAGAAATAGAACACGGGAAAATCGTCAAATTCGGGAATCATGTCCAAACCCCTGTTTTGGCGAGCTGTTGCCACGTGTTGTCTAAAAGCATAGCCATCGCGCAACGAAGGCGGGTGTGTCACAGGTGACAGTAGGTGTAATTGTTGCAAGTCTATACCTTTGGCTTTGGGCAATTCGCCTGCTTTGAGTTTGGCATCTATGCTTTTGGCAATGACCATCGTTTCATCTTCTCCCCACAGAAAATCCATCATGTTGTCGGGAAGGTCACGGTGCAATTCGTGGGTATTATAGGCTTTGTTGCCTACCAAAATGGCTAATTGTTCGGAGTCGGTAGGCGGATTATAGTAAGTAATTAATTTCATGGTATTTTTTAAAAAAATGTTTTACGGTCTATGGAGTTGGCTTAAATGCATCGCGCACCAATTTGTTAAACACCACCAATACCACCACTACAATTGTTGCCAATACCAAATAGGTGATATAAACCACTAACATACTTGGTTTTTGGGAGCTTAAAGGATAGTTGGGTAAGTCTACGATTTGTACCAATGGTCGGTTGCTCAATAGGCTAAGATGGGCAATTTCGCGGTTTTTTACGGCTTCGGCATACATGACGCTAATGATTTCGGCTTGGCGCTTGAGTTGGTCTTGCGACATGAGCTTTTGGGCAGAAAGGGTGCCTGCTCGCAAAGCAGGGCGGTATTCATCGACAAAGTGGGCAATGTTGTACTCCACATTGTAGAGGGCTTTTTCCAACGAATCGACGCGCTCGTTAATGAGGTCGTAGGTCAGTTTTTGCTGTTCTATGCTGCGATTGGTGTAGTAGTTTTCTAGTGTTTTGAGGTGAATTTCGAGAAATTCTTTGGAAAATTTTTCAGAGGTGGTATTCAAACTGACATACAAAATGCCACTTTTGTTGATAACCGTATGCATACTTTTTTTCGCTATGGCGTTATAAATGCCTTTGGCAGTGGCGTTTTCCTGCAAAGTCATTTTGCTGGACGATTCGGCGGTGATGGGTGGATTATCGAGTTTGAACAAGCGGATATAATGATTAATTAACAAATCTTTTTTGCCGTCTATTTCCGCTTTTTTGAACAAAGAGAGGTATGCAATTTGTTGTGACATCAGCAAGTCTCCTAATCTTTCTATGTTCATATCGCCAGAATTGCCACCGCCACCTAAGCCAAATTGCCCTGCTAATCGCAAGATGCCTGACATTGAGCTGCCACTATCGTTGCTCAACATTACTGAACCTACTGCTTCATAGGTGGTTTGAAGGCGCTGGGTGTAGTAGGCTGCTACCAATACGGCAAGTGCTCCAAAAAGAACGAACCAATACCATTTGCGCAATAATTCGAGCAAATAGTCGCGCAAAACGAGGATAGTTTCTTTTAATGTTAGGGGGTTTTGGGTCATACTAAACGAAATTGTTGGGCGTAAGCCGCCGCAAAAAAAGAATAAAGACAAAAAGCTCGAATGGCGAAGCGCGTTAGGGATTGTAGGGGCAGCCGTTAGGCTGGTGCTTGCACCGCAGCGGCAGCGAAGCCCCGTAAAGCCCGACCCCAACGGGGAAACGCCCAAATGATTATATTTTTTATTTGAGTTATGCTGCTAATGGTAGGTTTGGGAGCGAAAATTATGTTTAGCCAAACATCTCGCACCGTTTAATCCAAGCCAAGAGGTTTTGGGAAACAGCAGCGTGGTTGTACCACCAATTCATGCTTTGTAGGCGGAAAAAACGCCAACCTGCACGTTCTAATAGTAATTGATTGGCTATATTTTGCTGTATGATAGCGGAATCGTGTTGGTGTTCGTAGCCATCGCACACAATTGCCAATTTGGTATTGGGCAGTAGCAAGGCGAAATCGATGAATTGGTTGCCAACTTGGTATTGTGGGTTAAGGTATTTGCCATAACCTTTGTCGCATAGAAATTGGCAGACGGTTTGTCCCATTTCGCCCAATTCGGGATTGCTGTCGAGCAATAGTTCGGGCAATTGTCGTTCGGGAGTGTCTGTTTGTGCGAATTGGTAGAGGGTATAGTAGTCCAACAATTTGCGGCGATAGCAGTCGGGCGAAATTAAGCCAATAAGGTCGGGCGGAATGCTGTGGAGTATTAGGCAACGGTCTTTGGCACGACTGGCTGCCACGTTGTAGATGCGCATAAATTCTTCGGAAAACAAGCCGCGTGGTGGTCGCATTTCGCCTTCTTCGGTGAGGTAGGGCATGACGGTGAGGGTGAGCAACATGACATCACGCTCGTCGCCCTGAAATTCGCGCGAAGTGCCAACCAACAAAGACAGGGCATCTTCGTGTTGTTTGATTTTTTCGTTGCGTGCAATGGCTCGGATGAGGGCTTGTTGATGTTTTTGGTTTGATGAATCTAAGCACAAAATACCTATGCTTGGGAGGCGTGTGAGGCGTTTTCCTTCAAATTTTTCGATATATGACTCGATGATTTCGACACAACGCTCGACCAATACCATGCGCACCAAATCGTCTATTTCGGCTTGATGATACTCTATGGACAGTGATGTGCCAAAGGGTTTTTGGGTGGCTGTTCGGAGCGGCTGTATCAAACCGTTGTAGATGTATTGGTTTGACCAATGAATGATTTCGGGCAGGCAACGAAAATGTTCGGTGAGGGTGATGATGTTGGGATACAATATGCTACTTAGGGTGTAAATGCTGCTATTGTTGTTGTTGACATTGAAAGCCGTTTTGAAGGGATGATGATAGAGATGGGTGTCTAAAAGGCGGTTTACTTTGTCAAAATCAAATATTTTGTGGTTAGCTGTTACTGAGGTTTGGTTTTCATCGCCGACAATAATGGTTTTTTTTGCCCTAAAAATAAGGTTTAACATGCTGATGTCGCACTGGCTTGCCTCGTCGACAATTAACAAGTCAAATTGTGCGGGTGTGGCATCAGGAAAAAAGTTGATGGCGGTTTGCTGTGGCATAATCCAAACAGGAACGACTGATTTGGCAACCTGCATGTTTTGGATAGCAGCGTTCATGTTTTGCACGGTGTTGCGACCGTGTCCCTTGCCAATGGCTACCAAACTTGCTAACCATGCCGATAGTGCCGATTTGGCGGTTTCGGTGATTTGTTGGTTTTTGTTGTACCAAGTTTTGTGACTAATGAGCCAGACAGTTTGGCGCGCAATGGTGTTTTTGAGGCTTTGTAGTTGGTCAAAAAGTTTGTCAATACCTAAAGTGCGTGGGCTAACCGCTTCTAGAAAAGTGCGGATTTGGGCATACGCCAATTGAGTTTTGAGGCTATTGTAAGACATTTCGGGCAAGGTTTTGCCACCGAAAATTTGCTGTTTTAGATAGGTCGACGTATGCGGTGCGCGAAGTGCAATGCGGTTTAGGAGTTCTTGTATGGCGAGAATTTTGGGTTGTTGGTCGCGCAGCATTTTGTAAGATAGCAATATTTTTTCGTAGTCTGCTACCTTTTTGCTGGTGATGGTGGTGTTGAGTTGGTGGGCAATGGGGTGAACTTGGACGTTGGGCGGGCAGATTTTTCTGCCATAATCTTGGAGTTGTTGTTGCAAAAGTTGGTAGTCTCCGACCAAACGTTGTTGTTCTATGAGTTTGATTTGGGTAGGTAGCGTGTTGTTGTGTCGCAGTGGAGGGATTTGCAAAGGTATCAAATAAGTGTTGATTTGAGTAATGATTTGTATATATTGGGTCATCAAATCCAATTGCTCTAACCATTCGTCGAGGTTGGTGACATGGATATAGAATGGCTTTAGGTAGTTGCCCACCAAAGCTTTAATTTGTTGTTGCATTTTTCTCCTTTCTAAATGCAACTCTATAATTTTGAGATTGTTTAGATTTTCGGAATTAACCCCATTGACAGTACAAGTCAGAAAAGAGCGTGCTTCGGGCGTAAGAAATGTTTTTTGGAAAAAAGTTAGTTGTCCATTCACATCAAATTTGCTCATCACCTCGCGCAAATTGCTCAAGGCGATTTCAGCATTAGCATTGATGACATGACTCAATTCGATAACATAAGGCTGTAGCTGATAGTCCATTGCTGAAACATGCTCGCGCAGTTTATGAGTATCTTCCAGCATTTTTTCGAACTGCAACTGGTTAAACTGTCGATGATTAAATACATGTACTAAAAAAGGATATAGCTGTATTTGGTCGTGTAGTGCCAGAAAGCTATGCCACAAAAGGTTAAAGTCTCCTTGATGTGTGGCAATGTTAGCAAAGTTTTTTCGATACAAAAATGCTGATGCGCTGGAGCCAATGAGTGGGGCTGTGAGGTTGATTTGCTCAACAATTTGCTGAAACAAGTCAACAGATGGCAGTTCTTCGTCGGGCAGGAAAGTGTATCGTGCCAGATTGAGGTCTTCTGTTGTCAAGCCGCCTGCCAACTGACTAAGTTCGTATATTTCGTTGGCTAAATCATCAAGCGTGATGTCTGTTGCTAATAGGTCATTGATTTGCCAATTAGTGGCAGGTTTTTGCGCCCAAATAGATGCCCAATATGTGGCGCTGTGCGTTTCGATGGTTTGTGAAATAGGAGACCAAGTGGTAAGTTCTTGGTGGTTGTTGCCAACAGTCTCGTAGATTCGCTCCAATAAACCATCGTATTGCAACTGTAGGCGTTGGCGCTGTTGTTCGTGGTCGTGGATTTGTTGGAGTGTATAGTTTTTGGAGAGGTGCGCGATGATGGTGTTGACCGATGTTTTTAGGAGTTCATTACCTTTGGTATCATTACCCAAAGAGATGGTCAATTGTTGCAGTTCGGTGGGTAGTTTGTCTTTGACCACCGATAAAGCTTTGGAGTTGTGCGACACCACCAATATATTCTTTCCTTCTGCCACAAAATGGCTGATAAGATTGGCAATAGTGTGGCTTTTGCCGGTGCCGGGAGGTCCTTTCACTGTTACGGCATCTTGCAACAATAGTCGGTTGGCAATGGCTAACTGTTCCTCATTGTAGGGCAGAGGAAATAAAAAATCGGCTTCGTTTTCGGTCTTAAATCGCTGCAAATCGGTGGTGAACTCGGCTTCGGAGGGCAGGTCAAACAGTTTTTTGAAAAAATCGGGAATGCGGTGCAATTCGTTGTTTTGCTCCAATTCGTTGATTTGTTGCACAATTTTAGCTGCATCTTTCGAAATCAAAATTTGCGATTCAACGATTTTTGTTTGCAAAATGGGTGAAAAGCTGAAAGTAATATCTTTGGCATCATGGGTAGCATAAAAAGTATAATCAAACTGAATGTTGTCGGCTTCTTCGGTCTTGAAAAAGCGCGTTTGTAAGTTGGCAAACACCGATAACATTTGTTCGGCAGTTTGCACAAAGTTTTGTTCTACAAATTCGGGTGTGCCATAAAATTGCCATGTTTGGTTATTAAAAGCATCAACAGCCGCCAAAACGCTATTTTGGCGCGTATCGGCTTGCTGATTCTTAAAATGTTCTTCAAACAAAGTGGTAAAATACTGTTCGGCAAAAATTCGGTTAGCAAAAGTATCAAAATCAATTTTGAGAACTTGCGCACGCACACTCATTCGCAAAGGCACATGAAAAATAAAATTGCGATACACTTCATCGGCAATCCGCCCGTTGAGCAAGCCAAAAGAAAGATACAAGGCTTTGTTGTCGCGCGATTTTAGTTCATAATAAAGTGTGTGTAGTTGTTCATAGATTTGGTTGATTCTAATACTTGTCCACCATTTAAGGTAGTATTCAGAAAAAGTATTTTTGTAGCGCTCAAAAGTGCGCACGCGGCTACCATTTTCATCGAATCGTTCTGTTTCGATGCGTTGCGGAATGATTTCCCATGTTCCCAAAATCGGTGGCGGTGGTGGCAGAGTAATGACAAAATTCTTCGTTTCGCTGTCTGTTTCTATGGTTGTATCGATGATGTCAATTTCGATAGTTTCTACTGTTTCTTGTTTTTCTTCGACTTCGCCATCGATGTTTGTTGTGTTGTTGTTGATAATTTCGTTGCGTTCTTCTTCCGTTTCGGACGATTCTGTGTGAGTGGCTATAGTTTCGGTTAATATATTGTCATTAGTTTCTGGTGTTATTTCGTCGGTTGATGCGGAGTCTTCGGTTTGGTTTTCCTCCGAAGGCAAGTTTGGGTTGGGTTTCCAAACCACCCAATTAGCCAAAGTAGGCAAAGGTGTGACATCAGGATTGTGGAGGTTTTCGGCTTTCCAGAGCAACCACACCAAGGGTCGTTGTGTATCATCACCAAAATTGATAATATTTTTTCGCTCTGATATAGGTTGTAAAACGGGCAGCAAATTGCCAAAAGGCACAATAGTTTCTGTCCAGCCAATCAAATCGTGCGGCACCGACAATTCGGGTATAACTATCCTTTTGAGGGTAAGTAGCGATTCGTCGGGACGTTCTATTTGCAGTTGTATATTAGCATTATCCTCTTTTTGTGCCATTGTATAGAGGTCTAACCATTCGTCCAATATAAAATATTGGGCGTTTTTTTGTTTGACATTGTGTGGTTCGTTCTCAAACTGAAACACCGCATTAGAGGTATTGTATAGGTCTTTGATGTATTGAAAAAGTTGGCGGATATGAGTCATGTTTCAGAAAAGTGTTTTATTTTTTTTAGGGTAATAGTGGGTTATCAATGTTAGACAAAAACATTATGGATAGCAAGTTTACAGTTTTTGCTGCACTTCATATACATCACGATAAAAACCGTCTTGTTGTATCAAACTATCATGTTTGCCTTGTTGCACAATTTTTCCTTTTTCCAATACAATAATTTGGTCAGAATCTTGGATAGCAGCAATTCTATTGGCAATCACCAAACTTGTTTTGCCTTTAAAATGTTCTTGCAAAGCTGTTTGTATGGCAAATTCGGTTTCGGTATCTACGGCGGAAGTCGTGTCATCTAAAATCAACAAGTCGGGTTGTTCCAATAAAGTTCGTGCCAATGCCACACGCTGTTTTTGTCCGCCCGACAAAGTAACGCCTTTTTCGCCCACCATCGTATCATAGCCATCACTAAAAATATCCATAACCTCATGAATACTCGCTGCTTTGGCAACTGGAATAATTTCGTCATAGTTGATGGTAGGGCGTGTATAGGCGATATTTTTGGCAATGGTGGTAGAAAACAAAAAGGCTTTTTGCAAAACGACACCCATGCGCTCACGCAAATAAGTTTTGTTGTATTGTTGCAAAGGAATATTGTCCAACAAAATCTCGCCCGAGTGTGGCTCATAGAAGCGCAACAATAGGGCTACAATGGTGGATTTGCCCGCCCCCGTAGTACCCAAAAAAGCTACCTTTTCGCCCGCCCGAACCTCAAACGACACTTTGTCCAATACCAACTCTTGTTGATAGGCGAAACTCACGTCCTTAAAAACAATATGTCCCAACAAAGCCCGTTCAGGCATAATGCCGCTGTAGTCCTCTTCTTGTGCGTCCAAAATGTTAGACAACCTATCCATTGCCACTATTGCCATACCCATTTCCGACACAATGCGTCCCAGACGCTGCATAGGAAAAGTTACCGTCATGGCGTATGTATAATAGGCAACAAATTCACCCACCGTAATTTGATTCAATAGCGTAAAATAACCACCTGCTACCAGCGCAATGCTTGCCTGCAAATGCAACATCCAATCAGAAATGGGCCAAAAGCGTGCATGCAACATCACATGTTTGAAGCCAATGTCCAATTTTCGGTGATTTTGGGCATCAAATTTGGCAATTTCGGTACTTTCCTGTGCAAAAGCCTTCACCACACGCACGCCTGATAGATTTTCTTCGGCAATGGCGGTCAGTTTGTCTTGCTCCAACTCGTGTGCTTCCCACAACGCTCCTTCGCGCTTCCCAAAGGTGAAAGTGGTATAAAAAATTAGGGGAATAAGGCAGATAGACACAAAAGCTAAGGTGGAATTTATCTGCCAAATCATGCTGAATGAAAAAATTAACAAAACCACCAACAACAAACAATCGATAATTTGTGCGCCAATGAATTTTTTAATCGTTTCGATATCACCCGTACACCTTTGAATGATTTCGCCCGTCGATATTTGGTTAAAAAAGGTGAGTGGCAAGTGCTGTAGGTGCGAAAAAAGGCGGTTTCTTAGGGATTGTATGGCGTTTTCGGTGCAATAAGCCGTAATAACACCCGATAAAAACATGCTTAAACCGCGCACCAATGCCACCATCACCAGCAATACTACCAACTGCAACAACAGTTGCAAACTATTGCTGTTGTTGGCGATAGGCAGTAATTGGTATAAAAAAGCGGTAAAAAAATCGGGTGGCGTATAAGTATTTTGCCCCGCCTCATTGCCATGACTAATAACACCATCAAAAGCAATTTGCAAAATTTTGGGTTCAAGCGTGCGGACAAAAGTAGAGAGAATAAGCAACAAGGTAGCCACGCCATAATACCATTTCCAACTGTCCAAAAGTTGGAATAGTTTTTTGATGTTTTTCATGTCTTGTGAATGTTAAGCAGAGCAACAAAAACAAACGAAGTGTTATTTGGTATGCCTAAAACCAACTAATGTAAACGCAAAGCACCGTTTTTTCTTGGTTAATTAGGGAACAAAAAAGCTGCAATATGGAATAAATAGGTTTTAGCGTTGGTCAAAAGTCATGTTCATCGTTGAAACTTCTTATTTTCTTGCACTAAATCCTTATTTAATGTTGCGCCTATCCAATTCGTCTTGATATTTGTGGGCATTGATAAGATGCTCTTCGTAGGTAACAGCAAAGTTGTGATAGCCCGACAAGTCTTCTTTGGCACACATAAAAAGGTAGTTGTGTTCAGCAGGATTCAAGACAGCATCAATGGCTACTTTCGACGGAATACGGATAGGGCCAGGTGGCAAGCCAGTATTTTTATAGGTATTATAGGGAGAATCAATGGTCAAATGTTCTTTCAAAATGCGCCGCAAAGCAAAATCACCCACCGCAAATTTCACGGTAGGGTCGGCTTGCAGTGGCATTTGGGCTTTCAGACGGTTGAGGTACAAGGCAGCAATTTGGTTCATTTCGTCGGTTTTTGCCGTTTCCTCTTCCACAATCGCTGCCAAAGCAATGGCTTGGTGTGGACTTAGCCCCACTTTTTGGGCTTTTTCTTGGCGTTCGTTTGTCCAGAATTTATCATACTCCTTATACATACGGTCAAAAAACTGCTCTGCATTGGTGTTCCAATTAAATTGGTAAGTATCGTTCATGAAAATAGCAACGACATTGTTGGGAGTAAGCTTATTTTGGGCTAAAAAAGTGCTATCTGTCAACAATTTATACAAAGTTGTACTATCTGCTTCTAATTTTTGTGCAGTCCAGCCCACCAATTGTTCTTTTGTTCTGATGTTGTTGATGGTATAACGCACTTCGTCTTGTTGACCAATGCGCAATTTAGCTATCAAATCGCGATTGCTCATCGTCATCGGAATCAAGTAGCGACCGGGATAAATTTTATCCCCATATTTCATCAACTTTGCCACCCATTCAAAAGTTTGCGGAAAGCGAACGATATGTTTAGCAGTCAAGGAGTCGAGTACCTGTTGATAGGTAGCTCCTGTGGGAATTAACAATTCGTGTGTGCTTGCTCCATTCAAGCTAGGTTGTATGTTGTTGGTCATAATCACCCAATAGGCAACGCTCAAAGCAAAAGTGACTAAGGCAACAAGAGTACCAAGTATTTTTTTCATTCAAAAAATGGCTTAAACGATTTTCGACGGACAAAGGTACGGATAAAATGCCAAATTAAAGCAAAAAAATACGCTTTATGCTCAATATAGCTCAAAAAATCTTACATTTGCCCCCTAAGTACGCATTTTTAAAAATCATCAAGCAATGCCACATTTTGTCTATACTTTGCAGCTCATCGATACCGATGTAGCACAAGACCTTAGCCGAATGTCACCCGAACATCAAGCTATTGTGAGCGAACATTTTACCTATTTACAGCAACTTTGTGAACAAAAAACCCTCATCATGGCAGGACGCACCGAAAACCCTGCCACAGGTTTTGGCATTTGTCTGTTCAAGGCAGCCGACGAAACCACTGCACAAAACCTCATGTCCAACGACCCTGCTGTTGCCAAAGGTGTGATGCGCGCCATTTTGCACCCCTTTCGTTTGGCACTTTTCCAAACACAAATTGATTAACCTCCCATACAACTATCTGGTATTATGACAAAGAAAATAGAGCTTCTTTTGTTGCTCTTATGTCTGACACACTACCTCCACGCCACCACCTACCAAGTAGGTCCCACACGCCTATACACCGCGCCAAGTGCTGTTGCCAATTTGGTAGCAGACGGCGATACTGTTGAAATCGATGCTGCTACCTATCTGGGCGATGTGGCGCGTTGGTATGCCAACAATCTTTACCTCAAAGGAGTCGGCAACGGTTATGCTCGCTTAGATGCCAATGGCAACAATGCCGAAGGAAAAGCAATTTGGGTGATCAAAGGCAACAATTGTATCATCGAAAATATTGAATTCCTGAACTGCACCGTTCCCGACAACAATGGAGCAGGCATTCGTCAAGAAGGCAAAAATGTATTGATTCGCCATTGCTATTTTCATCACAACGAAATGGGAATTTTGGCAGGTGACAACACACCCAGCACCATCACCATCGAGACTTCCGAATTTGCAGCCAACGGTTATGGCGACGGTTATAGCCATAATGTGTATATCAACCATGTCGATACGCTGATTTTTCGCTACAACTATTCCCATGATATGGTTGTAGGACACACCCTCAAGACCCGCGCTCGCCACAATTATATCCTATATAACCGAATTACAGAAGAAAACGGCAATGGCAGTTATACCGTTGATGTTCCCAATGGTGGCGAAACCATTTTGCTCGGCAACCTTATCGAACAAGGTGCTAATTCCGAAAACAGCACTATCATAGAATACGGAGCAGAAGGCTTGAGCAACGCCATCAAAGATTTTGTTGTGGTCAACAACACCATCGTCAATAATCGCCCATCGGGGATTTTCTTTTTTGTTGCCAACAATACGACTTTGTTTAAACTCTATAACAACCTTGTATTGGGCAACGGCACCTACCTCAATGGGACACCATTAGCCATAGACAGCCTCGGCAACCGCCGCATGACCAGCATAGCCAACGCACAACTCGCCGATGCTGCTACTTTTGACTATAACCTCCAAAGCACCTCACCCGCCATCGATGCAGGTGTCGAAGCAGGTACGTATGCAGGTATTAATCTGTTGCCTCAACAGCAATATGTTCATCTTCAAAGCCATGTAGCTCGTACCATTGTTGGTACAGCCATAGACATTGGTGCCTATGAATGGGTAGACGAAAACTGCACTTTTACACCCACTATTAATGGTTTAAATTCCTCTTGTTTGGGGCAAACCAGCACCTATTCCGTCTCTCCCATAGCAGGTAGCACCTACGCTTGGACAGTTACAGACGGTACCATTGTAAGCGGACAAAGCACAAACCAAATTTCGGTACAGTGGAATAATGGCGCAACAGGAACCGTTAGCATAATCCAAATTATACCATAAATAACCATTTTATTTTTTATCCAAATGCAAATGAACATCAAATTATTGACGACAAACATCACTATCGTGTTTCTATGTGTTATATTACTCAACAACCTTGTGTTTGCACAATACAATACCCTTTGGATACCTGACACCCTGACGGGTACAACCTTTAACCTTAATTTGCACACAGCCACCAAGCAACTTGTTTCTTCGGGACAAGCCACCAATACGTATGCCTACAATACGGCAAGTTTTTGGGGACCTACACTTATTATGAACAAAGACGAATGTGTGCAAATTAACCTTACCAATAATCTGCCCGACACCACCACTACGCATTGGCATGGTTTCCATATCCCTGCCATGACCGACGGAGGTCCTCACCAACCAATCGCCCCAAATGAAGTTTGGTCGCCTTTTTTTAAGATACGAAACAATGCTGCCACTTATTGGTATCATCCACATTTGCACACCAAAACAACCGAACAAGTGGTCATGGGAGCAGGTGGGTTGATTATCGTCCGCGACCCAATAGAAGCCGCTTTGCCTTTGCCCCGAAAATACGGCATTGATGACATTCCCGTCGTATTGACAAGCCGACGCTACACTACCAATAACCAATTTGTTACCACCAACTCGGTGTATGGCGATTATATGCTCACCAACGGCACACCCAACGCCCAAGTTAGTTTGCCTAAACAGTATGTACGCCTTAGAATTTTGAACGCCGAAGTCGAGCGTGCCTATAACTTGGGATTTAGTGATAACAGAACTTTTTATGTAATTGGTAATGATGGTGGTTTGCTCAATGCACCGGTGCCGGTCACAAGAATGATTTTAGTGACAGGCGAGCGGGTTGAGTTATTGGTCAATTTGGGCAATGACCCTGTAGGAACAAGTCTCGATTTGATGGCATATAATGCAGGGCAACCGCTTGGCTTCCCCGGTGGCGAACCCAACACAACAGGACAATTTGGCAGCTTGCTCAACAATACTAATTTTTCTGTGCTACATATTAACGTAGCAGCCACCACAAGCAATCCCATAACCACTTTGCCCACAACTTTGGTAAACAATACTTATTGGACAGCCGCCGATGCTACCAATACGCGCCAAATCAATGTCACAGGTGGTGCGCCTCCCGGCACTGCTTTTACATTTGACAATGCACCTTATGACATGGAGGTAATCAATCAGACCGTCAATTTAGATGCCATCGAACGTTGGAACATTACCAATAATAATGTTTTTGGACATGCTTTTCATATACATGATGTGCAATTTAAGATAGTAGCCCGCAACAATAATCCTGCTTCGGTCAAAAACTACGAATCGGGTTGGAAAGATGTGCTATATCTCCCCCGAAACGAAAGTGTTTCGTTTGTTGCCAAGTTCGACCATTTTGCTGATGATATGATGCCTTATATGTATCATTGTCACTTCTTAGACCACGAAGATGGTGGTATGATGGGACAATTTGTTGTGACAGGCGAAAGCATTTGTCCTGTAAGCATAAGCGGTACTACTGTAACTTGTGGTGGAACCGTTGTTAGCTACACAACCCCTCCCGTAGATAGTTGTGGTGTTACCTACACTTGGACAGTTACAGGTGGCACAATCCTAAATGGACAAGGCTCTAATCAAGTTTCGGTACAGTGGAATAATGGAGCAACAGGAACGGTAACAGTCGAACAAGTTGCTCCATAAAAATTGTTGTTTCATTACCTCAAACTATCCAATTACATAAATAACTAATGCTCAACTCGTTATATCATTTCTTGTTCATTCAATTAAAATAGTCTTTGCTTACAACAAGCCTGCTCACCTATTTTTATGAAAAAGATTGCCATTTTCCTTTATTGTTTCCTTTCTCTCCAAATCCTCCAAGCACAAACATTCAATGCTGCCTTGGCAACCATGCTGCAAGACACCCTCAATACCTATGTTGGACAAATTTCCAATATCAAAGGTATGGAGGCATCGGTCTATATACCAGGACAAGGCATTTGGACAGGTGTGGTGGGTAATTCATATAGCGGACAACCTATTACGAGCAATATGCGCATGGGCATTGCCAGCAATACCAAACTGTTTGTGGCAACCATCATGCTAATGTTAGACGAAGAAAATGTATTGAGCTTAGACGATCATTTAAGCCAATGGCTGCCTACTTATCCCAACGTCAATCCCAATATTACAATTAGGCAACTACTCAATCACAGAAGTGGCATATCCGACCCCTTGTTTGTGTCGCCTTGGATGGATACTATTATGGCAAATCCAACGCGCGTATTTACGCCTAATGAAGTAATGAGTTGGGTAGGAGCGCCCTTGTTTGCTACAGGTACTAATTTTGGTTATTCCAATATCAACTACATTTTGGCGGGTATGATTGCCCAAAATGCCACAGGTTTTCACATATCGCAACTTATCCGCGACCGAATACTCACACCCTTAAATATGGACAGCACTTTTTACGACGTGGAAGAACCCGAAAACGGCATTATTGCCCATCGTTGGTGGAACAATGTGGATTATAACGACACCTCCCGCGTGGGTTTGAACACTGCTGGCGGCTGTGCAGGTGCCATGTTTGCTACTTCGTCAGAAATGGTGCAATGGTATCATGCTTTGTTTGAAGGGCAGTTGCTTAGTCCTGCATCATTAGCCGAAATAACCAATTTTATTGGCACCAACAGTGCAACATATCAATATGGGTTGGGGCTATCGCGCGAAACTGTTCAGGGCAAAACTTTTTGGGGGCATGGTGGTACTACTTGGGGCTATCGCAGCAAAATGATACAAGATTCTTGTTTGAATGTATCGGTATGTGGTTTGAGCAATTCCTATCCTTCGGGCATGGACGCAGTAACTTTTTTACTCTATCGTGTTGTCAAAAACCATATTCCGGGTTGTAGCGATGCAATAAGCGGGTTAAGTAGCCTTTGTTCGGCTACAAATGGTGTTGTATATTCGGTGCCGCCCATTCCAAATGCCACCTCTTACAGTTGGACTTTGCCTTCGGGAGCAACAGGAAGCAGCAATACCAATAGCATTACGGTCAATTTTGGGACAACTGCCACATCGGGCGAAATCATAGTGCGCGGGGTCAATAATTATGGTTCAGGAGGTTATGCCAAACTTTGGGTAACTGTAAAACCAAGACCTATGCCGATAATTGCTCAAAGCGGAGCAGGTGGTGCTTCATCTGCCAATGTTTGTGCCAACCAGTCCTATACCTACAGCACGCAGGCTATTGCGGGCAGCACCTACGCTTGGACAGTTACAGGCGGTACAATCCTTAGCGGACAAGGCACAAACCAAATTTCGGTACAATGGAATAATGGAACAGTGGGAACAGTTTCGCTAAGCCAAACCACGCCCTAACCAATATTATCCTATGCATTCGTGGCAGATTTTCATCTCCACAAAGGCACATTTTTTTTTACGCTATGGAGAAAACAGCCATTAGCGATTTTCTAAACTCACTTAAATTTCCTATCATGCCCAAAAAAGTATTTTTCGTCAGCTTGTTGTGGCTAATCTGCTACAACTTTTGCTACACCCAAATTATTAGCACACATCCACGTGTATTGCTCAACAACAGCATCAAAAATCAATTGTTGGTCAAAAAAAACAGCAACGAAGCCTCTTGGTTAGCCCTCAAAGCGCGTGCCGATGCTTTGGCGGCGTATCCCGTTTTGTCTTGGAACGAAAACACCTATTATTTAGACCTAAGCGACCAAATTTGCTACTCCTACCAAGGCGGAGGTTGGTACGATGCAGCCTTTGCGTTGGGAATGGCGCACCAAATGACCAAAGGCAATGCCACAGGCAATCAACCAGATATATATTCCAACAAACTGCTGCAATTGGCAGATAGTATTTTGGCAGCGCAAAACAACTTTTTTATGTCGGGTAGCGACACCATTCGCCCCGTGCGCCTAGATAGTTACTATCCCTCTCGGTTTGTGTGCCGTGCCGTAGCAGTTATTTTTGATTGGTGTTACGACGAATTGGGCAGCACGCGCCGCACACAATTGGTCAATTTGATAAACCACTATTACGACGCTATTCGCCAAAATGGATATGAAACCAACAATAGAGCAGGCAACAACTATTTTAGTGGGCATTTTGTGGGCATAGGTTTTATGGGTTATGCCTCTTATGGCAGCAATAGCCGCGCCGAAGAATTGATAAACTGGGCAGATAATAGGTTTGATGGAACAGTATATAGCAATCTTGGTAGCGATACGACCAAAAGTCATTTTACACAAACTTTTTTGGGAGGCTATAAAAATATCCTTTCTACCGAAACCTATAACAACCCTACCGACATCACAGGTGCGCCTTGCAAAGGCGGTTTTTATGTAGAAGGCTGGGCTTATGGTGCTGCTTTGGGGCGTGTATTGGACTATATGCAGATGCGACAAACGGCTGCCAACGAAAACTTGTTTAGTACCTATCAAACTTGGTTGATAGAATTGCTCAAAGCCCAAAAGCATTCCCTTCACCCCAACCGCAGCGAAATTGATTTCTTTTCGGATTATGGCGGTAGCTATGGCGCATTTGCACCCTTATATCTCACCACACGTTTAGCTTACCTGTTGGCAGGCACAACCGAAGGAGCAGGCGCACAACATTTGCGCTACAATTTTGTACAACCACCTGTCAATGAATGCCTCTATACAACAGGATTTCTGTTTCCCGACGAAGCATGGGAACGTTTCTATTTTGAAGACCTAACACGCCCCTCCGCACCCATGAACGAACCCTTGTATTATAGTGGTTTTCCCAATTCCTATTTAGAAGCTAACCACAACGATTTGCCCTTGCCCTACTTTATTATGCGCAACAGTTGGGATACTGCTGCTACATGGGCATCGGCAAAAATGGGTGCTTCGGTCTATGAAGGACACGAACACAACCAAACAGGACATATTGCCCTAAAACGAAACAGCGATTTTATGCTAATAGAGGCAAGCATTTTCAAATCCTCGCCCGGCGAAAATTGCGGCGGTTTGGTAGGCAACAATGTCTATGCCACTAATTCGGCTTTTTGCAATACCCTATTTTTTCACGACTATGGCGATTATATGTATAGCGGCAGTAGTTATGTAGGCGGTCAATCGGTTTGGGGAAAAGACGAAGTGGTGGCGGCAGAACAAACCGATGATTTCTCCTATATTCGCAGCGACTTAAGCTCTGCTTATTACAGCAATTACGATTCAACACAATGGAACAACCGAAAATTGCGCTACTTCTATCGCAGTCTTTTGTATTTGCCCAAAGCCAATGTTTTCTTAGTTTTTGACCAAGTAAAAGCCGCCAACTCCACCAATCCTGCGGGTCAATACATCAAAGAATTGCGCTGGCATACGCCCGCTACACCCACCCTCAACGGCAATCGCGTGACTGCCATCTACCGAAATTCCAAATTGAGGCTACACACATTATTGCCTCAAAATGCCGCTATTACCTTAGTAGATGAAAGCAACAATCCCGACAATACGGCTTATTATGATGGACAAGATGCCAATTCACCGACTTGGCGCGTAGCTGTTCGCCACAATGACAATACGGTTTTGGAACACCCTTTCTTAACTGTTTTCACAGCAGGCAACCTCACATTGCCCGATATGAATACCACCAATATGACTACAAACGACAACAAAATGACGGGAGCAAGCATCGTTTTGGCAGATAATAGCCACTATATTGCCTTGTTTAACCAACAAAGTGGGCAAACACCCACACCTATTAGTAACACTACCTACAATTATACCGACAATGGGCAAACTACTCATACCCTTTGCGGCATGTTGCCCAATACCAACTACAACGTTACCGACAATGGCAGTAGCATTAGCATTGCTGCTTCGCCAACAGGTAGTTATACAAGTACTGTGAGCGGTGTTTTACAATTCTGCATCATACACCCTGTCATTTCAGGTAATTTCAATACCTGCCTTAATGTTACACAAACCTATTCTGTAACACCCATAGCAGGTAGCACCTACGCTTGGACAGTCACAGGCGGCACAATTCTTAGCGGGCAAAGCACAAACCAAATCGTGGTGCAGTGGACTAATGGCACGGTGGGGACGGTAACAGTGCAACAAACAACACCATAATAAAAATAGGTTTTACTAAAACTTCAGGCTTCAGCATCACCATATTCATTACATCAACGCATAAAAATAGCTCAACATCTCACCTTTTCCTCATCCCGCTTATCCATTATGAAAACAATCGACTTAATTGCCCTTAAATTTGGGCATTACCTATCGCTTTCTTTTTTTAGTACTATTGCTATTTTTGTTGCTACAGGCATCGTATCAGCACAGCCTACTGCTTGGCAAAGTCGCGGTGTGGGTGGTGGCGGTGCGCTGTTTAGCCCTGCTATCAATCCCCAAAACGATAACGAGTATTTTATGTCTTGTGATATGTCGCAACTATTCCATACAACAGATTTTGGGGCTAATTACAACCAAGTTTCTTTTGTGGAACTCTTTGCTGGTCCAAGGTCAAAGGTATATTTTACCAATAATCCCAATACCTGCTATACCCTGCATATTGATGCGGCAAGTGGCGGACATCGCCCCGTGGTGAGCAACGACGGCGGGCAAACATGGTCATCATTAGCAAATGACCCTACTTTTGGCGATGCTTTTTATTTTTTGGCTAATCCAAACAATGCTAATCAGCTACTGCTTACAGATTATTTCAGCCTATACTTTTCAAACGATGGTGGCAATTCTTTTTCCCTCAAATATACTACTGCTGAGGGCGGCGGCTTACATATAGCAGGCGCATTTTGGGACGGAAGCAATATCTATATCGGCACAAGCGTAGGTCTATTGCAATCGGTCAATGGCGGCACTACTTTTGCCTTGTCAACTGCTACGGGACTGCCCATAGGTAATACCATCTATGGCTTTTCGGGTGCAAAAGCGGGCGGACTTACGCGTTTATTTGCCCTTACGGCGGTGAATGATGACATTTGGGCGGGTATTCACCCCAACGATTATTGGGGACATGCCAACGGTATTTATAGCTTGGATATTGGTGCAACGGCTTGGCAATCCAAATCGGCGGGCATTAATTTTGCCAACGAATTTCCTATCTTTTTGGGCATGGCACAAAACGACCTTAACACGGTGTATATAGCAGGCGGCAGCAACGGCGCGGGACCTTATTGCAAAAAAACGAGCAATGCGGGCAGCACTTGGAGCAATGTTTTTTTGACATCCAATAACCAAAATATCGCCACAGGAAACGCCGGACAAGGCGGACACAACAATTGGGGCTGGGTAGAGAGTTTCTTTGGCTTAGATGTGGCTGCCAACAACAGCAACAAAGCTGTATTGACCGATTGGGGCTATATACACAGCACCGCGAACGGCGGCACTACTTGGGAACAAAAATATTGCAATACCGCCGACCAACACGCCCCTAATACGCTTATCAACCTCGCCGACACCTACCGAAGTGTAGGTATGGAAAATACCACTTCTTGGCAAGTCTTTTGGGCTGATGCCAATACGCTTTGGGCTTGTTTTTCGGATATAAGCGGCATAAAAAGCACCGATGCTGGTGCGTCTTGGAGCTATAATTATAGCGGATTGGCAGAAAATACTTCGTATAGGGTGGTAAAAAACATTGCTAACAATACCTTATATGTAGCTACCGCATCGGTGCATGACCTTTACCAAAGCACCCGATTAGCCGATGCACAATTAGATGCAGCAGGCAATACAGGAGCCATAAAATACAGCACGGACAACGGCACTACTTGGCAAATACTACACGATTTTAGCGAAATTGTGTGCTGGGTAGCCACCGACCCCACCAATGCCAACCGTTTGTATGCCAGTGTGGTCAATAGCAATGCTGCTATCGGGGGAATTTGGGTGAGCAACAACATCAATTTGGGTGCGGCTTCTACTTGGACAAAACTATCCAATCCGCCACGCACCGAAGGACACCCTTTTAATATTGTGGTACTGAACAATGGCGATTTGCTTGTGTCTTATTCGGGGCATCGCGACCCTGCTTTTACGGCAAGTTCGGGCGTGTTTTTGTACAATGCCGCCGCTGGAACATGGGCAGACCGAAGCCACACAGGTATGTACTATTGGACAAAAGATGTAATTGTTGCGCCAAACGATGCCACCCAAAGCACTTGGTACGCTTGCGTTTTTAGCGGTTGGGGAGGCGCACCCAATGGTTTGGGCGGTTTGTACAAAACAACCGACAAAGGGCTGTCGTGGGTGCGCATTTGGAACAGCGACCGCGTAGAGTCATGTACCATCAACCCCAACAACCCCAACGAAATGTATTGCACCACCGAAATAGAAGGCTTGTGGCATACGAGTAACCTGAATGCTACGACACCTACCTTTGCACAACTACCTGAATATGTTTTCCGACAACCCGAAAGAGTGTTTTTTAATCCCTATAGCAGCACCGAAGAAATTTGGGTGACGAGTTTTGGCAATGGCATGAAAATCGGAACAAGTTGTGTGGCACCTACGCCGATGATTAGTGGTAATGCTGCCTCTTGTAACAATAGTGTCCAAACCTATTCGGTAACGTCTATTGCAGGCAGTACTTATGTGTGGAGTGTTGTGGGTGGAGTTATTGTGAGCGGACAAGGCACGAACCAAATTTCGGTGCAGTGGAACAACGGCACAGTGGGGACGGTGACAGTGCAGCAAACAGTGGAATAATGCTAATGATTTTTTTTGAAAAAACAAAAAAGCTTCGCAGGTCACAAACCTGCGAAGCTTTTTTTGTATGGTGAAATAAAGGAAAACAATGCTATAAAGGCTTTTTTTTATGGATACAAAAAAAATGACGCAGGCCGATGAAAATTAGAAACTATTCTGCCTTATCATCTTTTTTGTTTAATCTTGTCGATAGCATTTTTCGGTAGCGTAGCGTTTAAACCCTCCGCTACCGAAAAACAAACACCATATCAAATAAAGAACTCTTACGGCACAAAACGCGAAGCCACATCGCTCCATGCTCCTCTGCCTTTGGCACCAACACCTGCCACACGCACCCATATTTGCGCACCTGCTTTCAAACGTGGCAATACATTCCCGCGCGAACCTGATGCATATGTACCCAGCACCCAGGACGATTCGTCCATCACCGTATAGGTCACTTCTATTACATAAGTCCTTGCCCCGCGCAAATTCTTAAACGACACCGACAATTCGCCACTTCCTAAGCCTTCTTTCAACACCACATTCATTACCTTGGGCAATGCTCCGATGGGCGAGCTATCTTTGGGAACTTCAAAACCCGAACTAACTATTTTCGCCTCGTCGCCATTAGACTTCATGTTTACATACGCCACAGCATCGTTCAAGGCATTGTACAACTTAGCTATTTTTTCGTCAATCTGTGCGTCTACACTGCCCAATTGACTCTGCAACCTGTTTTTTTCCATCTCTAAACCACTAATGTCTGTTAGTAGCGTTTTTACTTGGCTTACGACTTCTCCCGAATCGGGAAAGTTGGGATTGTTCTCCAAAGCTACTACCACTGTTTGGGCTTTGTCTACAATTACTACACGACGCTTGGAGCGCGAAACTCCTAATATGGCTTTTTTTTGTACCACCATAATGATGAAATTATTGTTAGGATTAAAAAAAATGTTATTTGCATTATTGAGCTAAAAAAAGCATGCCTATAACGTATGCAAATGTACAGTATTTTTTGTGAAAAAACAAGAAAAATGCTTCTTTTTAAGTTTTTTTAAGAAAAAAACGGCATAACAATAGCCGTGAGGACAAAAACATGGCGACGATTTGGGCTATCGCCGCCCAAATTAGTGTATTGTTTAGTTGTATATTGCTTGAAATCAAGACGAAATGCGCGCGCATTCGAACGAAATGCGCGCGCATTCGAACAAAATGCGCGCGCATTCGAACGAAATGCGCGCGCATTCGAACAAAATGCGCGCGCATTCGAACAAAATGCGCGCGCATTCGAACAAAATGCGCGCGCATTCGAACAAAATGCGCGCGCGCATTTGGCTTATCTATTTCCTTTGGCTCGGTTGTGGGTTTTGCAGAGCATTTGGCAGTTCTTGGCATCTGTGGCTCCGCCTTTTGACCATGCTGCTACGTGGTCGGCATCCATTTCGGCTAATTTCCAGATTTTCTTTTGGTTGGCGCTATGCCCAATGGCACACAACGGACAATTAGAGGTGCTTTCTTGTTGGG
>JAEUUX010000226.1 GCA_016787295.1 Chitinophagales bacterium | reverse complement strand
CAAATGGTGATTCATCTTTTTTGCTCACCCAAAAAAGAAGCAAAAAAGGGTGTTCTTTTTTCGAGTGGATTCGTCCGGCGTGCTGTGGTCTTTGCTTAATTTTGTGGTAGCAAGCAAAATCGTAGGCATTTTGTCTGTTTTATCGTATTAGCTACCACAAAATGTAGGCAATCGTTGAGGCAATTTATCATTCTTTGTCTGTTTAACCGTGACTTTCATGCCTCAACGACCGAAACAGCACTATTTCGGGTGACGAAAATAGTGTAAGCAGATGTGCGTTTTTTGTGACCGCAATTATTCGACTGACAACATTTTACAAAATCCGAAGACTGTATTCAATTTAGTATAAAACTAATTCGGCTCCCGATTTGGGTTATTATATGGGCTATAAAATTTGTCAATCTTATTATCAAAACGCCAAAAACAAACGTCAAGCTATCAAAAATATTATAGAGTTGGACTATAGTAATGGAGTAGCAGTGGAATTTTTTTTACGCGACTCGCATTTTTTCAGCGAACACATTGACCCACAACAATTATTGGCTGAATATCAAAGAAATCTGCCAGAAATAGTGCAAATAGAACCTTTCGAAAATGGTAGCGGTGACGTTCCGACCAATATAAGGTATATCAAAATTACATTTTCGAAACCTATGGAAGCCGTTTCGTTCGATTTCTCCGCATACGGACCAGAACATTTTCCGCTGGCAAACATTGCAGGTTATGAAAATGACAATAGGACTATCATTTTAGAAACGGTAGCTTTGCAGCCCCAAACTACCTACGATTTCTATGTCAATAACAACAACACACAATCGAAAGACGGCTATAAATTTCCTTTTAAAACCTACAAAATTGAGTTTGAGACGCAATAAAAAACTGTGGTTGTCCCAATAATTTGGATTTGTTTTGTGGCAATACCTCATTATTAGCCCAACAACCCCTCTCCTACTACATTTATTTAAGAAAAACTATTATCTTTGCACCCAAAAAACAAGAATGTTATGATGAAACAACTCATCGCAGAATTTCCTGAGCAATTGGCTCATGCTATTGCCATTGGCAAAGCAGCACAACTCTCTTCTGCCAAACAACCTATTCACAACGTTTTGGTAACAGGTTTAGGCGGTTCGGGCATGGGAGGCAATGTGGTCGTCGACGTTTTAGGTAGTGAATTGGCATTGCCTTTGTTGGTCAACAAGGACTATCATTTGCCTGCTTGGGTCAGTCAGCATACCTTGGTTATTGCTTGTTCTTATTCGGGCAATACCGAAGAAACAATTACCGCTTTGCAGGAAGCATTGACTCGCCAAGCTACTATCGTTTGTGTGTCGACAGGTGGAAAAATGTTAGATATTGCCCGCAAAAACAACTTAGACTACATTACGCTACCTGCGGGCAGACCTCCGCGCGCTTCCTTAGCTTATTCTTTCGTGCAACAATTTTATATTTTGCACCATTTTGGTTTGATTGGCAAAGCATTTGAAGCCGATTTGGAGTCTTGCGTCACATTTATTACTCAAGAAAATCCTGCGCTATCTGCCGAAGCAGAATCATTAGCCACACACCTCTACCTGCGTCTACCTATTATCTATGCTCCAAGTGGTTATGAATCGGTGGCTATTCGCTGGCGACAACAGTTCAACGAAAACAGTAAAATGCTGTGTTGGCACCACGTTTTGCCCGAAATGAACCACAACGAATTGGTCGGCTGGCGCTCGGCGGAGTCTTTTTGGGCACCGATTTTCTTAGAAATTCCCGGCATTGAGCCACGCACAGCGGCTCGTCTGCAACTGACCGCTGATGTTACAGCACAATACTGCCCCAATATTTTTAAAATCCATGCCAAAGGCGACAGTGTTTTGCAAAAAGCGCTCTATCTCATCCAGTTGGGTGACTGGCTATCTTACTATATGGCAGAGTTGCGCCAATTTGATGCTGTTGAGGTGAAAGTTATCGATTATTTGAAAGCAGAATTGGGTAAACTATAGAATTTTATCCGTTTTTCGCTATGTTTGGTTTATATATCCTATCGTTACTAAACAATTCAAGCAGTTAACTTTTGGTTAAGTTAACTGCTTGCTAATTGCTAAAAAGGTGTAGAAGTGTTCCATTTTGGTTAAATAGTCCGATAATAACGCATTGATTTTTTTGGGCGTTTCCCTGCGGGTCGGGCTGCTGCGGGCTTCGCTTCGCTTGGTGCTGCGTTGCTCTCCGCACTGGCTAACGCCACCCTCCGCATCCCTAACGCGCTTCGCCATTCGAACAAAA
>JAEUUX010000191.1 GCA_016787295.1 Chitinophagales bacterium | reverse complement strand
CAGTGCCTCAACGACCGAAACAGCACTATTTCGGGTGACGAAAATAGTGTAAGCAGATGTGCGTTTTTTGTGACCGCAATTATTTGTCTCAAACACTGTCAACATTTTACAAAATCCGAAGACTGTATTCAATTTAGTATAGATTCAAAAATGACTTTTCCTCAAACCTAACAGTTTTTTTGTTAAGAGGCTGTTAGGTTTTTGGTAATACAAAAAAACTATTGGTTAAAAAATGTTAGCACCACAACTTTTTCTGATTCACGAACATACCTTTGTTTGTTTTTCCGTAGCGTAGGATTTAAACCCTACGCTACGGAAAAACGCTACTCGACAAAATTAAACTGAAAAACTACTTAGTTTTCAAAAAATAACTACCTTTGCCCGCTATTACTTTCCAAACTGTTAATGCAACAGCTAAAAAAGCCTGTGATAATTTAAACTGTCAAAATGTCATTGCCAACTACTTTGGCATGGTCATTGTTCTGTATTTTGGTCTGTATCTAAACGTGTGTTTTGTTGTAATAACAAACAGGAATAGCACCCTATTCTACCCTTAAATCTTATTTAAAAATTTATGTTCAAAGAAGTCCAACCATATATGGCTGCAAACAATAACGAAGAAGATGTGGAATATATGCCATTGGTGTCTCTTGAAGACGAACCAATGGGCGAAGACGATAAAATAGCTACTTATGGAGATGAATTGCCTGTATTAATACTACGCAATACGGTCTTGTTTCCGGGAGTGGTGCTGCCTATTGCGGTGGGGCGTGAGAAATCCATTAAAGCTGTCAAATCGGCAGTAGGTAGTCACAAGCATTTGGTCGTTTTGTCACAAAAAAATGCAGAATTAGAAGACCCACAAATAGAAGACTTATACGATACAGGAACAATTGCTCGCGTTGTTAAAAACCTGAAAATGCCCGATGGCAGCACTACCATTATTATTCATGGTAGAAGCCGCTGTCAGGTACAAGATGTTTTGCAAACAGAACCCTACTATAAAGTAAAAATCAATACTATCCCACACCATGAACTGCCACCCGAACGCGAAACAAAAGCCTTGACCAATACTTTAAAGGAATTGGCAGGGCAGGTATTGGAGTTGTTGCCCTCCGCACCTGCGGAACTGGGAACTGTATTGAAAAACATGGGAAACCCCGAATTTTTGCTCTATTTCATTGCCTCTAACCTCAATATCTCTATCGATGACAAACAAAAGTTGCTGTTATTAGATAGCTTTCAAGAGTGTGCCGAAACAGTATTAGAACACCTTACCCACGAATTGCAGTTATTAGAACTGAAAAACGAAATTCAAAATAGGGTTCGTACTGAATTAGACAAACAACAACGCGACTATTTTTTGCAACAACAAATCAAGACCATACAAGAAGAGTTAGGAGAAGATAGCGAAAATGTAGATAACGACAAATTGCTCGACCGCTCCAGAACCAAACATTGGAGCAAAGAAGTAGAAGAGGTATTTATGCGCGAATTTGCCAAAATGAAACGCCTCAACCCGATGGTGCCTGACCATGCTTCGTCTATTAACTATTTAGAACTGTTGCTCGACTTGCCATGGAACGACTACTCAAAAGATAACTTTGATTTGCGTCGCGCCCAAAAAGTATTAGATAAAGACCACTATGGCTTAGAGAAAATCAAGCGCCGAATCATCGAACATTTAGCCGTTTTGAAGCTCAAAGGTGACATGAAATCGCCAATTTTGTGCTTTGTAGGTCCGCCCGGCGTTGGCAAAACTTCGCTTGGGAAATCTATTGCCAAAGCCCTTAATCGCCAATATGCCCGCATTTCGCTGGGAGGTTTGCACGACGAATCCGAAATACGCGGACACCGCCGAACGTATATCGGCTCGATGCCAGGACGAGTCATACAATCTATCAAAAAAGTCAAAACGTCTAATCCCGTGTTCATCTTGGACGAAATAGACAAAGTGGGTAGCAATTTTCGCGGCGACCCTGCTTCTGCCTTATTAGAGGTATTAGACCCCGAACAAAACAATAGCTTCCACGACAACTACTTGGAGGTGGAATATGACCTATCCAAAGTCATGTTTATTGCCACTGCCAACAGCCTCAGCACCATTCACCCCGCTTTGCGCGACCGAATGGAAATCATTAACTTATCGGGTTATTCGTTGGAAGAAAAATTGGAAATTGCCAAAAAACACCTTATTCCCAAACAACTGACCGAGCATGGGTTGGATAGCAAACAAATCAAATTTAGCGATGCTATCCTCAAAAAAATAGTTACGGAATATACGCGCGAAGCGGGTGTGCGCACCTTAGAACGCCGTGTTGCCGCTTTAATGCGCTGGGTTGCTAAATGGGTGGCGATGGAGGAAAACTACAACCCCAAAATAGCTGCCACCGATGTAGAACAAGTTTTGGGTGTTAGTCACCTCACCGAACGCTATACCGACGACAACCCACCCGGCGTTGCTGTTGGTTTGGCTTGGACCGAAGCAGGAGGCGATATATTGTTTATCGAAACCAGCCTTAGCAAAGGCAAAGGGCAATTGACCTTAACCGGCAATTTGGGCGATGTGATGAAAGAATCCGCCACAACAGCCCTAAGCTATATTCGCGCCCACGCCACACAACTCCAAATAGACATCGACACCATCGATAGCACCAACATACACCTCCACATTCCCGAAGGAGCTATCCCCAAAGACGGTCCGTCGGCAGGTATTACTATGTTCACTGCGATTCTATCGGCTTTTACGCAACGAAAAGTAAAGCCTTATATGGCAATGAGTGGCGAAATTACGCTGCGCGGCAAAATTTTGCCCGTAGGTGGCATCAAAGAAAAAGTGTTAGCAGCCAAAAGAGCAGGTTTGACCAACATCATCTTGTCGCAAGCTAACCAGCGCGACATCAAAGAAATCAATACCGACTATTTGAAAGGATTGCAGTTTACTTACATCAACAACATGAATGAACTATACCAATTGGCATTGGTGTAGGGCGTTCCATTTTATATTACCTTAAAAATTTGCGATATTATGAGTAATAGCAGCGCCCAAATGCGCCAAATTCCATTGGAAGATTTTTTTCGGAACGATGAAAAAAATATGTTCCAAATCTCGCCCGATGGCACAAAGGTAGCTTTTACAGCCGCCTACCAAAATCGTATGAACATTTATGTTCAACAACTTGATGGTAATTCATCAGCCGAATTGCTCACCCGCGAAACCGACCGTAGCATTGCAGGATATGCTTGGAAAAATGATAACTGCATTATCTATATCAAGGATAGTAAAGGAAACGAAAACTTTCACCTCTATTCTATCGACCTAACCACCAAAGCAGTTCTCGAACTCACCCCTTTTGAGAATACCGTAGCCTATATCTTAGACCGATTGCCCGATTCAGAGACAGATATTTTGATGACCATGAATCAACGCGACCCACAGTTTTTTGATGTCTACCGATTGAATGTCTTTACAGGCAACATGACAATGATAGCACAAAATCCGGGCGGTATCAGCAGTTGGCACACCGACCACGAAGGAAAAGTGCGTTTGGCGACAATGAGTGATGGTGTCAACACAACTTTGCTGTATCGTACTAATGAACAAGACGAATTTCACCCTATTTTGCAAACCTCGTTCCGCGAAGCACTAAGTCCTTTGTTCTTTACATTTGACAACAAAAAAATCTATGCTGCCAGCAATTTGCAAAGAGACAAAACTGCTATCGTGATTTTTGACCCCGAAACAGCCACCGAAACAGAAGTTATTTATAGCCACGACGAAGTTGATGTAGATGACCTTATTTTTTCGCGCAAAAGAAAAGTCATTACCGCTGCACACTATACTACTTGGAAAGACTTTGTCTATTTTTTTGATACCCAAGCCGAACAAACCTACTCCGCAGCTCAAAAACATCTTTCCGATGACATGGAAATGTATTTTGTGAGCAAAAACAAAGCAGAAGACAAAATTTTAGTGCGCACCATTAGCGACCGTTCCAAAGGCACATACTACCTATATGATGTCGAAAAAGACACCATGACTTTTTTAGCTAATGTAGCGCCTTGGCTCAAAGCCAATGAATTGGCACAAATGAAACCTATTCAATATACTTCGCGCGATGGCTTGACAATACATGGCTATTTGACATTACCCAATGGCGTTGAGGCAAAAAATTTACCTGTCGTTGTCAATCCACATGGCGGTCCTTGGTTTCGTGACCAATGGATGTTTAATCCCGAAGTACAGTTTTTAGCCAACAGAGGCTATGCGGTATTACAAATCAATTTTAGAGGCTCAACGGGTTATGGTCGTCAGTTTTGGGAAGATTCTTTCAAACAATGGGGCTTGAATATGCAAAACGATATTACCGATGGCGTGCAATGGCTCATCGAGCAAGGTATTGCAAATCCCAAACGTATAGCTATTTATGGTGCAAGCTATGGCGGCTATGCCACTTTAGCCGGTGTGACCTTTACGCCCGACCTCTATGCTTGTGCTATTGACTATGTTGGAGTCTCCAATTTGTTTACTTTCATGAACACCATTCCACCTTATTGGAAACCTTATTTGGAGATGATGTACGAAATGGTAGGACACCCCGAAAAAGATGCCGAACTACTCCGAGCAACTTCTCCCGTATTCCATGTAGACAAAATAAAAGCACCTTTGTTTGTTGTACAAGGTCGTCATGACCCCCGCGTAAATATCGACGAATCAGATCAAATTGTAGCTGCTCTTCAAGCTCGTGGTGTTGATGTGCAATACATGGTCAAAGACGACGAAGGACATGGCTTCATGAACCAAGAAAATAAATTTGAACTATACAAAGCTATCGAAGCCTTCTTTGCAACACACCTGTAGACAAATAGCCCTTCTTCTTTGATGGCTTATTTGTTCAAAAACCTATAAAAAGACCGTCTATAGTCCAACTATAGACGGTCTTTTTTTACAAAATTATACTGAATTGAAATTACTTTTCGGATTTGATAATGAACGATGTTACATACTCGTCTCAAAATGCAACATCAATTAACGGCAATTTGCCATTCTTCGAAATACTATTATCGTAAGTGACAAATGGTGATTCTGCTTTTTTGCTCACCCAAAAAAGCAGCAAAAAAGGGTGTTCTTTTTCGAGTGGATTCGTCCGGCGTGCTGTGGTCTTTGCTTAATTTTGTGGTAGCAAGTACGGTTGTAAGCATTTTGTCTGTTTTTCCACATTAGCTACCACAAAATGTAGGCAATCGTTGAGGCGATTTATCGTTTTTTGTCTGTTTAGCCGTGACTTCGGTGCCTCAACGACCGACTACAGCACTATTTCGGGTGACGAAAATAGTGTAAGCAGATGTGCGTTTTTTGTGACCGCAATTATTTTGTCTCAAACACTGTCAGCATTTTACAAAATCCGAAGACTGTATTCAATTTAGTATAATACAGATTTCGGATTTTGTGAAACTCGGTTGGTTTTGAGGAGGCAGCGGTTTGTACCACCATTGAGCAAATAGCTGTCCATGCTACTTGTAAAAAAACACCCACCATCGGAGGTTGGTTTGAAGTGTCATAAATATAGTGGTTCTTGGTGTGAGTGTCAGTGCATAATGGCGTGGGTGCGTTCGGGTATAAGATACCTGCAAATATACAGCGGAGTAACTATGAAGAACGATGCGCAGCGCCAATGCTGTCCGAAAACCATGTATAAATAGCACTATATTGCGGAAATGAATCGTGCAACAAGGCTAAATGTGTATCAATAGTTTGTTGGTCATGTCTTATAGCAGGACCTGTTTGCACTTCAAAAGGTGCTTGGTGTTGGATTTTTTGCGCTGTTTCAATGATTAATGGCTTCAACAACTCAAAAGGAATTTGGTGTTGCGACACAATATTGTGCGCCATACAATAGAGATGATTAGTAAAATTATTAACAAAAACCGCTGCAAGGTGTAGCCATTGCCGTTGTTCGTTGCTGATAGCATATACATTTTGGGCGATTTGCTGTCCCAATGCCATCAATAGTTGCTCCGTTTCGGGTTTGTTAGCCGTGATACAAATAGGTATGTTTTGCCATGCCACAGCTTGTTGTTGTCGGATAGTTTGTAGTGGATAAAAGATGCCATGATTTTCAAAACAATGTAGCACCACACTCGACACAGTGCCAGAGGTATGCACCACCAAACTATTGGCAGGTACACACAATTGCTCGGCAACGCTGGCAATTTGGTCATCTTTGATTGCCAAGATGTACAAATCAGCAGGAAGGAGGTGGGTTAGCTCCGTAGTAAAGTCTATGTGTGGAAACTGCTGTAGAATTGTTTCTAATTTCGAAGCTGTTCGGTTATAAACCTGAACAATGTGGTGCAAAGGCGAAAGGACTTGCAAAAGATGATAGCCCACATTGCCCATACCGAGTATAGAAATGGTCATTGATTAGCAAATATTATTGATTTTTATCCTTGAACTCTGAAAAGTACAATGGTATGTTGTACAAATGTTTGTTAAGCGTTTATGCAAATATCTAAAGCATTGGAAAATCCTAACTGCCTGATAATCAAGTAGTTATACAATGCTTTTTAATTGGTACACAGATTAAACAACCGTAAGTATAGTCCCTAAGTCGTCGTTCCACTTTTTGTAATTGTATGGGTAGTTGTTTCGCAGGCTATTGGCATTGTTGGCTTGGTAGGGATCTTGGTAGTTTAGGTACTCGATGTATTTGGACTATTTGGGATTTGTGCGCACAAAGATACATAAACCCCTCCGCTTTACCAAATGTGTAGAGAGGAGGGGATAGGTAGGTGTTGGAAGAACTAAATGCTACTATATTTAGTACATTAACAATTAAATAGCTTCAGGCGATACAATATTTGCTTCAAAAAAGGCTTTTAATTCGCTGAATATCAATGAGTAAGCTTTATCCGCATCTTTTTTGGCAAGGACATGGAAAATATATGCTGTCCAAAGCAAAGAAGTTCTTTTTTTTCTGTTTATCCATATCGAAATATCGTGGTTATATGGGATATTAGTAACATCTTCAAGGGCTGAAAAATAACCTACAAAAAAATTACTTATTGCATCAAAACAAGGTTTGGTTACATACATTGATGGTACTTTTTGTACGCGCTCTATTTTTTGTAGTACTATTTCTGAAAAATTGGACATAATGTATTTGTTGTCATTTAAATGATACGTAATCAGGGTATTGAAAGAGTTTTTTGTACTCGTCTATGTGCATTCCTGATGGACCAGTAATTCTGTCGTAAATCATATCGCCATTCCTGACAGCTTTATGGTAAATCCAGTCGCTAACAAAATCATCTCCTACTTTCACTGCACCTAAAGCAGTAGCCATTATAGGAGATATAGTAATAATTTCAGCACCTACTATTTTTTGAATTTTTAAAGCATCTTTGTAACAATCAGCTGTTCTTAAAACAGTAGCAGTAGCGGCTCCTTTCCAAGGCCATTTCTTGATGCCCTTAACAATAAACGGCACCAGCGCAAATTTTGCTGCTCCTTTAATCAGCGAGTATTCGGAACCAGCAAATAGCCATACAAGGACGTTGTCCTCAGTGATGGCATCGCCATTTGCAACATTATCTACGTATTTCTGTCAAGGAAAGAAGCCTTACAACTTGGACTATTTGGGATTTGTGTGTGCAAAGATAAACAAACCCCTCCGCTTTACCAAATGTGTAGAGAGGAGGGGTATTGGGTGATAAGAAGATATGATAGGAGCTATTTGCATAGATCGACAAAATCGCCAAGATCGACTATGTCTTCAAAGGTTATTTCATTGGCTGTAGTCTCAGATATTTTTCCAATGTAGCTAAAAGCCGAATCTAAATGCCCTCTCTCCACAATTTTAGTAACAGCAGCCTTAATGGTCTCTTTATCAACCGAGCGCACTATTACCATATCTTCTGAGTAAAATAGAAAATGATCGTCTTTTTTCATTAAATAGTCAATGTTATTTAATGTAACGAAAAACCCGAAAAAAACATCACCATTTTCTAACACAACATTTATATCTAAGTTGTCATTCAGAACATCGGTGAGGTTAATATCGTAGGGTGCCATAAATAAAATTTTAAAATTCATGTTAATATGTTTTTAATAGTTCGTCTATAACTTTTTTTTGGTTTTTTTTATGGGAATAACCAAGTATTTCTACTCCCTCCTTGTCAGTATTCCTAAAATAAACCCTTGCTCCATAAGAAGCACCTCTTGCCTCGTGTATTGACTTGCCAATCCTTTGCATGGGTTCATATTGCCTTGTTTTATGTATAAATAAAGATACTTTAATCGCCGCAGAAAGTTAAGTAAGTATGTGGTTCTTCTTTGCAGCGTTTGGCTAATGAGATAATTTGGTCTACTAAATCAGAATTATCTGCATTTTTTAACCGTTGCAAATCAGCCGTTAAATCATCTATCTGTAGACAATTAAATATAACATCACCGTGTGGGTCTAAGTAACAAAGTAAATTGAAGCCATTTACTTTGGTTAGAGAGTTGTACTGATTTTCGTTCATATGTAAATCAGTATCTAAAAGAGCGAGAGTATTTTTGCGTTCATCTTCAAGAACGATAGTCCAATATGCCATATTTTTTCATTTTTTAAGGAGCATTATCTACGTATTTCGAATCAGGAAGGATATTAAATATCCATGATTGCTCGTCTTCTTCTTCCATAAAAGGATAATATTGTTTATCTTCTTTCATAAAATCCTAAACGCGCCTATCAGTTATGTATACAGTGTGTAACATAGTGCCTTCCTCGCATTCGGGGCAATCGTCGCCTTCATCGTCTTTTTCTGCCAACAATTTATACATTTCCTCGCTTGGGTTTGCTTCAAGCTCGTTGTTTACAATGGAGCGTCCGTCGGGGTCGGTGTATTTTATGGGGTTGTTGGCAAGGTAGGTGTAGCTACTAAGTTGCAGTAAGATAATAGAGTGTTTGATAAAACTATTTTAAAAAACAAGACTACCATTTGCAGCAGTCTTGTTTTTCAAATTCTAACTACTACCGGTTTACTTTGCTAAGGAAACCATTTTAAGGTATCATTACTTAATAGTTCAATGGACGCATTGCCTTGTAGTAACAAATTAGAATTTTTAGCTTTGACAATGCCTGATCCTACAGTTACCATATTGTAACTTTTTTGGTTCATTGCCAATTTTAAAGTATCAGTGCCGACAAATTCGTAGTATGGAGGGTAGCCAAATAAAAAATTATTTTCACTATCAAGGCTTTGAAGAGCAATAATAATAAGGTACTTATTTGTGTTACACGTAGAACAATATTTTTTGTCCTGTACTACTCCCTGAAATGATACTGTAAATAGTTTTTTTTTGCTTGTTTTAAAACTTCTACGAGTATCTTCTTGTACACCGCGAGCAAATTTGTATATTTCTATAAATTCGCAAGAAAATACCATTAGTACAAGAAACAAACTAGTGAATAATAAAGTTTTCATGTTTAAAAGTCTTTATAAGGATTGGCTAAGGTTGGCATTGTTGGCTTGGTAGGGGGTATTGGCAGTTTAGTTACTTGATAGGTTTGGACTATTTGGGATTTTGTGCGTGTGGTAGTGTGCTGTGTTTGATGTAGAATAACAAAGCCTCTAAAATTTTGACTTTTGTATTATTCTACATCTCTTATTTTTTGTCTTGCTTTTAAAAGTATTTCTCGGTAGTTATTATCAAAAGTAGCCGAAACCACTTTTTCTAATTCAGCCTCAATATCGAATAAAATTCGTTTTTCGGCTTGGTCTTGAAACAAAGTAGAATGTTCCTCTTGATTGAAGTTGTGTAACCATTCAAGAAGTACAAGGGCTTCTTCTTCGTTAAAGATTATTGCAATATTTCCGTTTTTGTTGTTTGTTTGCATATCAATAATCCTCTGTATTTAAGAACATTTTGTAATTGTATAGAGTTAAGTGTCCACCCACTTATAAATTGCCCTGTTGGATTTGATAAAACCACCTAAAAAACAAGACCAAAATTTTTACTATAAAAATAGTATATCACTTGCCCATTTGATGTCTTCTAAGTTAAGCCCAATAGTGGATAAAAAATTGGCAACACCATCTAAGTCCTTAAAAGATAAATGATGGCTCAATAGGTAGTCATCCTCTGTGGGATAGCTATCATCATTTTCATAAGCCGCTCTTTTTATTTCCTCAATATGTAAGCGATAGGGCTGATCTCTTATCTCTACTTGTGCTTTGTATGCGATAGGGTCTTCCTTTTCTGTTACAAATTCAAAAAAACGATGAATTGGGTAGTGTTTTTTTAGTAATATCCAGCCAATTATGTCATCGTCATTCTTGGTTTGAAAGCCAAATAAATTACCTTTTGCTAAATTGCGCTCTAAGTCTGTTCTGTTCATTTTGAAAAAAATATAGGACATCGCCATTTGCAACATTATCTACGTATTTCTGTCCAAGCTTTGTGCGTGCAAAGATACCTAAACTCCTCCGCTTTACCGAATGCGTAGAGCGGAAGGAGCTTAAGTGGATTGGGGCAAATTGTTAATTTTCTATGGTGCATAGATACTCGCTCACAGCATTATTTATTTCGCCAAACATTTCGATGTCAGTGACAACAAAGCTATTGAAAATAACAGCTCCTGTCAGCCAATAAATAGCATCAATAACTGTTTGGGTGTCAATTTTGTTTTCATCTAAATAGCTGCCAAATTCTCTATTGAAAGTAAGATGATCTGCAAAATTGTAAAGTAGTTTTTTATTTGCATCAGAAAGAGCAATATTGGCTACTTGCAAAATATCAAAGCAAGTGTTTAGATAGTCTAAAATAAAAGCGCCATTATCTTCATTTCTTTTTTCAATGACTTCTAAAATGTTTTGCAAACAGCAAACCATATCTAAAGAATCGAGTAATTGACGTTTATTATTTACAATGAATTTGCACTTCTGCCGCAAATAGAGTTTTATTTGCTTTTCATTAAAAAAAGCAACTTTGTTATTTACAGCGAGGGTCGTATCCGTATACGTATCGTCAATATGAACTATGATATAGTATTCGGGATATGGCGTATTTTCAGAAAATTGAAGTCCAATTATACAAACTAGTTGTTTTGATGTAATATTCATAAAACTGTTTTTTGTGAAAATGAAACTACTGTTCCATTTGGGTTAATTAGTCAATAATAACGCATTGATTTTTTTGGGCGTTTCCCTGCGGGTCGGGCTGCTACGGGCTTCGCTACGCTCGGTGCTGCGTTGCTCTCCGCACTGGCTAACGCCACCCTCCGCATCCCTAACGCGCTTCGCCATTCGAACAAAAATATCGTTATTTTTTTACGGCAAAACAGCTTTTTCCGATAAAATAGAACACTACTGCAAAAATGCTACCAACTTACCATTTGCTTTTCTGTTCTTCCACTATCAATAGTTTGCATGCCTCTTTACGTTTTTTGTAGTTGATAATACGATCTAATTTTTTCAAGATAGCCGATTAAATCATCTCGTTTTTTTGTATTTTTTACAACCATGAATTTCAACACTAACACAGCGCGGTGTAAGTATTTCCTATCCACAAGGCTGACTCTAATTTGTTAATTCAGCGCCTAATGTACAACAACAAACGCTCATTTCTGTACCATTGTTGTGTTGGTAAGCGTGAATTTTATACTTGCTGTTTTATTGCTTTTGTGTAGGTAATTGAATGCAAAGGTAATATTTTTGCACTAAATATTTACAGTATCACAAAAAATGTTCATTTTTATTTCGGTTTATCGCCAAAAACACGAAAAAAACCACCATAAATAGCTACTTTTGTGGCAGTTTTAATCTTATTTTATCATAATGACAGACCATTTAGTTACCAGCGACCAACTTAGCATAAAAATTGCCTATCAAATTGTGTTGGAGCATTCAAAACTGCAATTGTCTAACTTGTCTAACCAACAAATTCAGCGTTGTAGAACTTATTTGGACGAAAAAACGGCTAATCCCGACCACAGTTTTTATGGCATTAATACAGGTTTTGGCGTATTGTGCCATGTTGCCATTCCTCCTGCCGATTTACAGGATTTGCAACGCAACCTATTGTTGTCACACGCCTGTGGCATGGGCAACGAAGTTCCGCCCGATTTGGTGCGTTTGATGTTATTGCTCAAAATCCAATCTTTGAGTTATGGTTATTCGGGCGTGCAAGTAGCCACCGTTGAGCGTTTAATTGCTTTGTTTAACCATGATGTATTGCCTATAGTATACGAACAAGGCTCGTTGGGGGCTTCGGGCGATTTAGCACCTTTGGCACACCTCTGTCTGCCCCTTATTGGCGAAGGCATGGTAAATTATGGGGGAAAAACACAGCCTACTGCCGAAGTTTTGGCACAATTGGACTGGCAACCAATAACATTGCAATCAAAAGAAGGTTTAGCACTGATTAATGGCACACAATTTATGAGCAGTTATGGTGTGTGGTGTGTGATGAATGCCAAACGCTTGCTCAAAACTGCCAATTTTATTGCTGCTCTTGCCTTAGAAGCCTACGACGGTGTGAGTGACGCTTTTCATGCACGCATACAAAGCATTCGGGGACAAAAAGGACAAAAAAAAGTAGCCAAAAGCATACGACGTTATTTGGCAGGTAGCCAAATTGCTGCTCAAAGCAAAACACAAGTGCAAGACCCTTATTCGTTCCGATGCGTGCCACAAGTGCATGGAGCAAGTGCCGATGCGATAGACTATGTTGCAAGTATTGTGGAGCGCGAAATCAATGGTGTGACCGACAATCCTAATGTATTTGTCAAAGAAGACCAAATCATGTCGGGCGGTAATTTTCATGGACAACCTTTGGCATTGTCTTTAGATTTTTTGAGTATGGCTCTCGCCGAATTGGGTAGTATTTCAGAACGTCGTACCTATAAACTATTGGGAGGTAAACAAAATCTACCTGCTATGTTAATAGAAAACGGTGGTTTGCATTCTGGTTTGATGATACCCCAATATGTCGCAGCAGCTTTGGTAAGCCAAAACAAACAGTACTGCACACCCGCCTCCGTAGACTCTATCACCTCCTCCAATGGACAAGAAGACCATGTGAGCATGGGTGCCAATGCTGCTACCAAATGTTACAAAGTGGTGCAAAACCTCGAAAAGATACTCGCCATCGAACTGTTCACTGCTTCGCAAGCCTTAGCGTTCAGAAAACAACAAACAGGACTTTGCAGTAGCGAACCCATCGAGGCTATGTTGAGTGCCTATCGCCAAAAAGTGCCTTTCCTTACTGCTGACCGATTTTTACAGCCCGACCTAACTGCAAGTGTTTTGTTTTTACAAGAAGAAATAGAACAGTTTCTGTAAATAGCGGATAAACTGTTTATCATAGCCCAACAATGAAATGTTGTTGGGCTATAATTATGTGTATAACCCAATAATGCGTCATTGTAGTAGAGATTTATACAAAAACCCGATGTTTAAGACAAACCCTTCGGAGGTTCAAAACCTCCGAAGGGTTAAAACCATTAAAAACCCGATGGATTTATACAAAAACCCGATGGATTTATACAAAAACACGATGGGTTTCGACAAAAACACGATGGGTTTCGACAAAAACACGATGGGTTTCGACAAAAACACGATGGGTTTCGACAAAAACACGATGGGTTTCGACAAAAACACGATGTTAAAACAAACCCTTCGGGGGTTTTAAACCCCCGAAGGGTTAAAACATAGAAACAAAATTTCTGAAAAAAAACAATATCACACAATCATACAAGAGCCTTAGCATTTTACAACGAAAATACCACAGCGCTGATCCTGCTACGATGATGGTGCGATAGTTGGCTATCTTTTTTTGGTGAGGTCAGCACACAAAAAAAACCTCTACAGCCCCAAGCTGTGGAGGTTTTTTCTTTGTTTATACTGAATTGAAAATACTTTTCGGATTTGATAATGAACGATATTACCTACTCGTCTCAAAATGCAACAGCAACTAACGGCAATTTGCCATTATTCGAAATACTGTAAGTGATAGAGATGTTATCAAAATATCAAAATTTTCACAACCCAAATACGGCAGGCATATTTTGATAACGACATTAAAAAGTAGTTTTAGCTTGTATTGTTGTAAAAAAATGACAAATGCGGAATGATATTTTGATAGTGACACTCTGATAAGAAGCTTATCGAGGTTGTTATTTGTTATTATCAAAACAAACCGATTAGCTGACAAGATTACAACATCAAAATAATAGAAACCCTGACGGGGTGACACGTTTATAGCCTCAAAACAATAGAATAATTAACATAAACCCCGAAGGGGTGACATTATTTGACAAAACATGACACATTTCACCCCTTCGGGGTTTATGCCTTTTTTGTTCCGTTTTTTTGCTATAAACCTATCACCCTTTCAGGGTTTATTTAAATACTTTCTTATCGTTGCTATTTTCAGAAATACCACTTAATAATGTCGCTATCAAATTATAGCCAAAATCATGGAAGAACTGTGTTTTTTTTACCGCACTAAGGTTATGTTACCTCGGTCAAAATGTTCTCGGTCAAAATCGTTTTCGGTTTGTTTATAGGTGGCATACCAAACGTAGGTGTCCATCGGTAGCGGTTGATTATTGAGGGTGCCGTTCCAACGGTCAGCGGGTGTTTGGGTGCTATATACCAATTTGCCCCATCGGTTGTAAATGACTAAATTATAATCGGTAGCATCATTGCAAGGTGCAATAGCGCCAAAGCTGTCATTTATGTCGTCTCCGTTGGGTGTGAAAGCATTGGGGAAAATAAGTTTGCAACTGCTGATGTTAAAGGTATCGCATGGCTGTAGAAAAATGGTGGTGATAATCAAACTGTCGCATGTATTGGCGAATGTAAGGGTGTCGTTATAAGTGCCTGCTTCGCTCAAATAGTTGTCATTGACCAACAAAGAGTCGCCTTTGCAGAAAGAAAAACTTTGGCTGCGCGTCAAAAATTCTGTAAAGCTAAGGTGTGTTATCACTAAACTATCGCAATTGTTTTGGTTGGTCAATAGGTCGGTATAAATGCCGTTTTGGGTATAAGTATTGTTACCCACACTATAAGATTCTCCCAAGCAAAGTTGTATGTCTTGTTCGAGGGTATCTGCCTGCAATACGGTCAAATGGACGGTGAGTGTGCTGTCACAGTCACCTGCTCCGCTCAAATTTTGGATATAAGACCCGCTTTCGGTATAGGTATTGTTATTGATAGTGACCGATTCGCCGCTACATATTTGTATTGTTGTGTCGGTTTGTGTATTTTGTCCTTTGACATGGACGCAGAAGTTATAGCTGGTGTCACAACCGTTGGAAAGGAAAAGGTTGTAACATTTATCCGCAACAACATTGTTAAAGGTAATGGGAGAGCTGGGGTTTTCGGTAATTTCGCCGGTGGCAAGGTCAATGAGTTGGACTGTTGTAGCATTTGTTAGGAAATCAAACGAAGCCGTTTCGCCCTCACATACGTCTAACAGCTCGTTGTTGATGGTCAGTGTAAGTGGCGGATTAACATTGACACAAAAGTCGATGGTATCGATGCAACCTGGATCGAGCAGATATAGCGAAAAGCAAGTGGAGGCGGTGAGGTTGTCAAAAGAAAGGTTGGTGTCTCCAAAATCTAAGGTATCTATGCCATTGGTGGTATGGTTGTGCAAATAGGTTTCGATGGCATTGGTTTGAAAAAAAGCATAAGCCGTTTCGCCCTGACAAACAATAGTATCTATCGCCGACCAATTGAACAACAAGGTGCAATCTGTTGCTTGACATTGATTGACATTGATAAGCAAAGTATCGTAGGTGTTCGTGCAATTAAACTTGTGGAGAATCAAGGTGTCGGTGCCAAAGTTATTGCCGAACAAAATATTGACAAATTCGGGTGTTTGTGCGACAATGGTATTGGGACCGTTGTAAATCCATTCATACGTAGCATCATCGCAACTATTGACGGAATAGTTTTGTGTTTCTTGTGGACAGACATTGATATTGCCTGCAATGACGGGCGGATTGGGTGCGAAATAGAAAGGTGCAAAATTGGGCAAGCCATTGCCACAACTTGTGCCTGTGGGTAGTGTTATGGCATCGGGAACAAAATTACAGGCTGTTCCTGCGGCATTGGGGTTGTTGATGGCTCCAATATTGCTGCCATTAAAAGCGACATAGATTTTTCCATCTAAGGCTAATTGTAGTGCTTTGGGCGAATCAAAGCCGTTGATATTGGGATTGTAGATGAATAGCGGTGTTTTGGAATTTAATACAGCAGAAGCGTTGCCGCCTGTTAAATCCCATTGGAACAAACACTCAAAATCAAGTACTCCAGCGCCAAAAGCGCCGTATATCTTGCTGCCATCGGGCGAAAATTCTACACCATAACCAAACATGGCAGGAAATCCGGGTTGTGGAAGGGTGTAGAGCAGTGACAATTGCCCGGTGTTGCGATTAAAGTTAAAGACTTCAATAGCATCAGGATATTTCATATTGGCAATTTTGCTGCCATCAGGAGAGGCTTTGAGGTAGCCTACGTATTCTTCGTCAAGTACATCATACGAATCTCCTACAAAACTGGAAACTGGTACATTCTCCACACCCGACCCGCTCACCAAATAACTCACATAGCGGCTTGACCCCATGGCATGACCAATTACCCAATAATCACAACCATTGGCGTGGCGAACTACGGTCAGTTTTTCAGCAGCAGGATAGTACAACGGATTGTTGGCACTCACCACATCGCCGTTTCCGCCATCCAACAACATATCAACCACAGTATAGGCAATGCCCATGCCTGCGGGAGCTTCCATTGGGGAGCCTCCTTGTGATGGGGCAGTGAAAATGAAGTAAATGTTATCGTTATCGGGTTGTTTGATGATGAGCGCCGATTGTGTGGTAGATTCGTTACCTGTCAAACCTATTCCGTTGGGCATGAGCTGGTGGTTTCGGTTATAAACCTGCACACCGTCGGTATAGAACAGCAAATTACCATTGGCATCAGACATAGTGGCTGTGCCTTCGTATACGTTGAGTTGTCCGTCGGTGACAGGAACGGGACTGCCGCTGCTAAAATCTAAACCTGCATTGATGCCAAAGTACCAAAAGTTGGTTTCGGGGGCGCAGATTTGGGCAGATAGCAGCAGAGAAAGGCTATTGAACAGTAGGAATAATATGGTGTTTTTCATGGTCAGATGATATACAAAAGGATTAGGGGAGATAGGGACTATATATAGAAAGGTTAATAGGCTGGAAATTGTGTGCTTAGAGAAATTAGATAGAAAATTTGGTTTTGTGACTATAATAGCACAAAACCAAATTTCTTACAAGTTTAGAAAAGGGAAAATGTAAACAAACTTACTTAGCAGGAACAAAACGAAGTTCCGCTTTCCCATTTTTGAGGTGCAACAAAGAGTCGGCGATGGTCAAAACTTCGAAGGGTTGTCCAAATGCGGCTAAATTGTTGTTGTTCTTTTTGGTGCCGGGCAAAGCAAGATAAAGGTTTTTGTCGGATTCTGTATATGCCCAACCGCCTTTGAGTTTTTTATCTTTTTTCAATTGGATACTCAATGCTCCTTTGTCCGAAAAAAGCCAATTGAAGTTAGGTGCTTTGGCATTTTTTTTATCACCTACTTGCCACGAAGCCAACTTCCATGGGTGTGCTGTTAATGTACCACTAACAGCTTCGTTGTCGTTAGGTTCGGGTAGTTTCACTCCGCTGCTAATAGGCTTTTTCGTTTTTTCTTTACTTGCCTCTTCGGTTTGTTCTTTTTTAGCTTTATTTTTCTTGTTAGCTTTGTCTTCTTTGTCACCGCCACAACCAATAGTAGCCACACAAAGACAGATACCCAAAAGGTATACAATAAATGATTTGCTCATAGAGAATTTTAAAAAAATGATAAACAATATTATTTCGGGGCAAAGTTAGGTAAATTCTGCTTAATTCTATAATGCTTTATTAATCTTGACTGCATTGGCGGCAAAAAAAACACTATTCATTGGTGTTCTTTACAATAACTGTTGTGATACGCAACTTCGCAAGGTTTGGTGTTAACAACAAAAACCTATCCACTCTGTAGGCTGGATAGGTTTTTGCTCGGTTCATCAATGCCTGCTACATCTGCATTGTAAAGTTTTTGTTAACTGTTTGATTATCAGGCATTTGTGTAAGAAAAGTAATAGCTTTATTTTAACCACTACCATTGCGGTTATTGTTTCATTACTTTCAAATACTGCTCGCCCACGCGCAACCAATATATACCGATAGGATAGTTTTGCAAAGATACTTGCCATTGGTTAATGCCTATTTGGGTGTTTTCGGTTTGTTGTTGCAATAATCTGCCTGTTATGTCATAGACTTGCAACACAGTAGGCATAGCCGCAACACTTTCGTAGCGGATTTGGAGGGTGTTTTGTGTTGGATTGGGATATACCAATATGTTGTTGGCAGGGCTGTGTGTTCGATACAAGACAATAGTACTCGCTATGTGTTCGCTACCGTCTTTGTCGGTGTAGGTCAAGCGATAGTATGCCATTGGTGCTTCGTTGGGGTGGAAATAGGTATATTTTTGCGTAATACTGCTATTTCCCGCTGCTTTTTGTTCGTTAATAGGTATAAAGGCATTGCCGTCGGGACTATAATAGAGCGTATAATGGTCGCAATTGGTTTCGGTGGCGCTTATCCATTGAAGCAAATTACCCTGTGTTTGTACTGTTCCGCTAAAATCTATGAGTTGGATAGGCAAAGCTACTTCGGACGGACAAACACCATTCAGCGTTAAATGCAATACATCACTTTGGTCGCTACAACCATTGGCATTGCTCATCAATACTTGATAATCGCCCTCTGTGTTTACCACTAAATAAGGTGTTGTTTGTGGCAAAGTATCGCCGTTTAGCAACCATTGGTACGTTATGGTAGAGTCATTGCTCAACCAAATGGTATCGCCCTGACAAGTTTCGTAGCAACCGCTTGGGAAAAGTGACACGTTGGGCAATTCATTGACATATACCGTCACTGATTCAGAAGTATCAGAAACACAACCATAATTATCAATAGCCACGAAAGTATATTCGCCCGATGTGCTGACTTGTAGGGTCGACGTGGTAGCACCGTTTGACCAAAGGTAGTTAAGTTCCTCTGCATAACTAACAGCATCAGCATATAGCGTTGTGATTTCGCCTACACATACTGTGGGATCATCGGCAGACAGATTCAGAACAAATGGCGAGTATGTTAATTGTATAGTAGCTTGGTCTGTTGCCGAACATTGGCTTTGGGTGTCTGTAACTGTTATGGTATAAGTGCCACTATAGTAGACAGTTCGTGTTGGTTCATTAATGCTGGTATTTGACCATTGGTAGCTATAGTTGGGGTTGTATGCAACGGCTAATGTAATGCCGTTCTGGTCATAGCATACTACTGTTGTACTATCAAAATTGAGCGTGGCATTGGGTTGAGGCGCTACTGTTATGTGGGCAGTAGGAGAAGTATAGGTACAGGCATCTTCGCGCGTTACTTGTACGCTATAATTGCCAGTCGTTGTGACGCTGATGCTACTGTTGGTAGAGCCGTTGTTCCAGAGGTAGCTTTCGCCCAAGGGCGCAGTGAGCAATGTGCTGGTGCCTTCGCAAATGGTGCTGTCTGCTACGATTATATTTTCGGGAATAGGAGTTGGGTGAATGCCCAATACAAGGTCGGGGCTTTGCACAGGACAGCCTTGTTCGGAGGTGGCGCTGGCGCTAATGGTATAATCACCAACATCGGCATAACTATGTAAAGGACTTAATAGACTGCTGGTGCTACCATCGCCAAAGTTCCACAAATAATTGGTATAACTATTTTCGCTGGGCAAAAACTGCAAGACATTGTTTTGACAAGGCGAACCGTTGAGGCTTATTGCTAATTGTGGTAGTGGTTGCACTTGTACAAATTGGGTGCGCGTGTCGCTGCATTCGCCGTTGCTCACGGTGAGCGTAACGGGATAGGAACCTGCTTCTGTGTAGATGTGTGTGAGGCTGTCTGTTCCGCTTATGGGACCTGTGCCATCTCCAAAGTTCCATGTCCAAGAGGTGATGCTGGTAGTGGGAACGTGGAAAGAACGGTCGGCGAAAGACCATGCCTCGCCCAAACAAGCCGCCGCCGCATCAAAACGAGCATACATAGGTACGCTGTGTTGAAAGTTTTGTTGGACATAACAAAGATTGTTGGTGATGGAATGGATATAATAGCCATACAGCCAAATATTGTAGGTGTTTACCTCGTCGGGATAGAAGTGGTTGATGGTCGTGTTTTGTATGTTTTCGTTGGTATTGTCTCCCCAATATACGCTAAGGTTGGTGAATGGGTCGGTACTGTTGTTTTGGAGCGAAATGGTTTGGCAGTTGGGGCTGTCAATAAGGTTAAAGTTCAGTTGATTTGAGCCTTCTAAGGGACAAGGGTTGTTGCCACCGCTGCCATTACCTGTTGTGGGATTACCTCCGCCGCCTGTGGTATCAGGGGGACAAGAGATTTGGGCAATAGGAAAACCGTTGGAAAGGCTAACACAACCTGTTGCGGTATCGGTTACACGGACGCTATAGTTAAATACTCCTTCGATGGTGGAAGTGTTGTGGGTAAGGAATGGTGCATTATTGCCTCCTATAAGTATACCACCTTGTAGCCATTCAAAGCTATAGTTGGTGCCGTCCATCGCCGCCATATTTACATCGTAAGGATATTCGAGACAAATGGAAGGAGGATTGCCGAGTATTTTGGCAATAGGCGAAGTGTTTTTGGCTACCCAATGTGTGGCATCGGCACTACAGCCATATACGTCTGTAACATGAAGATTGTAGATTCCTTTGTTGGTGACAGCTAAAATAGGGTCGTTGGAAAGAACGGTATTGCTGGTATCGCTCCACACCCAAGAATTGAGAACAGCGCTACTTTGGGCTGATAGGTTAATGCTGTTATTACTACACAAAATACCATCTTGAGCAATACTTACACTACTTGGACTGCCAATAGTTACATCATATATCCATGTTTGTCCACAAATATCGAGCTGTATCTGGGCGTTGGTGATATTGCTGTTCCATGCCCACAAAACATTGATTTGGGGTGTGCCTTGTCCGCTAACGATTTGTCCTGCATTGCTGGGCGTAATGCTCCATACATAGTCGAAACTATTGTCATAGTAGTAGAAGTTGTATTGTTGTGTGCTATTTTCACAAACCATATTGTTGCCTACAATGGCAAAGTCGAGTATATCTGCCAAATTTGCGACCATCATTTGGGCGGTATCAGACACGCACACAGGCTCGCTGTTGGTTTGGCGAACGACATTAACTTGGTGGGGTGAGTTTTCGTTCCAATCTACTTCGATGCTACTAGTGTTTTGTCCCGAAATGATAGTACCATTTAGCACACTCCAAGTCAAGGTGGTATTGCTTTGGTAGGGAGCAGCGGTGTAGGTATAGTTTTCGGACGGACAGACGGTAATGCTGCCGCTGATGGTGGGTGTGGTGGGAAGTGGCAAGACGGGTATATTGACGCTGGCGGTGGTGTTGCAAAAGATGGTAGTGTCGATGAGGGTGGCAGTAAGCGAGGTATTGGTGCTTTGTTCCCACAATACCGTCACTTCATCAGTGCCTTGTCCTGCTATGATAGTGCCACCGTTGGCAGTCCAGGTGGCAGCCATACCGTTGCTAATGGATAAGGGAACGGCATTGCCTACGCATATAGGGTCGGGTGTGTCCAAAGCAAAAGTTGGGTTGGGGTCTATGGCGAGGGTGGCAGTGCCTTCGCATGACAAAAGTTCGTTGCGGTAGTTGACGGTCAGCAGGGCGTTTTGGGTGTTCCATTGAACAGTAATTTGGTGTCCATTGGGATTGCCTATTATGTTGCCTCCGCTGGACGGCACAATGCTCCATTGATATATCGCACCGTTAAAATAAGGCGCGGCATAGTTTTCGGTCGCTCCGACACAAACGTTGGTGTTGCCCACAATGGTGGCTGTGGGCGTGAGGATAGGCACGGCGAGGGTGGTGGGAAAGTCGCAACTATTTTCGCCGCAATTGGCTAAGAGGCTGATAGTGCTTTGCGGTTGGTTTTGCCACACAACGGTAATGCTGTTGCTGCCTTGTCCGCTTATGATGTTGCCGCCGGTGACTGTCCATTCATAACTGTCGCAAATGGTGGAAGAGAAATAGCTCATCGTATCGTTGGCACAAAGCGTACTGACGCATTGGATGTCGGGAGCTGTGCCTTCTTGCACCACGATGACCATAGTGGCAGTATCGCTCAATTCGGTGGAGTTTTCGCTGCTTCTATGTGCAGATGAATAGCTATAAAGTGGTTGTGGAATGGGTGCTTGTTGTAAGCGGTTTTGTTGGTTGCCGCCGCCGGGGATGGTGTCGGGAACGACAAGGGTAATACAACATTGATTAATGCCATTAAGACTATGGCATATACTAATGGTATCTCCTAAACCAAAGGTTTGATAATCGCTATTTACTAAATAGTAACTATTGGAATAAAAAGGCCACCAAGCATCTTCAATAGCGGTAATATGATAAGGGCTAAAGTAAGAATCATCGTAGCCTTCAAAAGGTTCATTGTTGGGAATGTATTGTATGACATATCCACCATATTCTGGTCTGTATACGATATTAATATGGTTGCCAATAAGCCCACAGGTATTAAATTTGAAAATACTCACACAAGCACCGTTTGCTGCATCTTCTTCTAATTGTGCAAGGGTGTTTGGAATAGTATAATTAACGATAGAATAATTAATAGCTACTGTAAATTCTGCTTGCGAAGGGAAAGATGGTACATAACTATTCCTAAATTGCTCAAAGTTGCCATTGCTGTCATAAAAAGCATATACAAAAGCATAGTTTGGCGAACTATTATAATTTGCCATACCTCCAAAACCGCCTTCTATGCCAAAGGCTGGGTATCCTACGTCAGCTTGGCATTCAAAAGGAACGGCATTGTTTTGGGCAGCTACAAGGCTGACGGTATAGTCCCCTGCATTGTCAAAGCTATGTTGCGGGTTGTCTTGTGTGGTGGTGGTGCCGTCGCCAAAGTTCCAGAGGTAGGCATTGGCGTTTTGGGATTGGTTGAGGAAAGAGACGCTTTGCCCTTCGCAGATGCGGAGAGTGTCGGTGGTTTGTGGGCTTGGCGTGGTGGTGAAGGCAGCGATGGGGGGTGGAGCAGGTTGTGAGGGGGTGTTTAGGAGGTTTTCGTATAGGGAAACTTGTGTATCTCCGGAAGAATAGACAATAACGTCGTTGTCGCCGTCATTGTCTAAGTCACCAGAAAGAAGAAGAGACGGATAACTAATACTGTCATCAATTATCAATTCAGTAGTAAAATTTCCAGTTCCATCATTAAGATACCCACTTACTTTGTTTTGGTATCCGCTAGTTGTAATAATATCATTGTCACCATCGTTGTCCAAATCTACAATTTCGGTATATCCGCAATAGGTTCCGTAGACGGTACTGCTAATAATTTGTTGTTCTTCAAAATTTCCGTTACCATTATTTTTATACCATATTAATTTATTACTAGTGTTGTTATTATGGCGGGTTAATAGTATATCATTGTCACCATCGTTATCTAGATCGGCAGCATAAATACAACCAACTTCATCTGGTGAAGTTATTATTGCTTGTCCTACAAAACTGCTAATACCGTTATTTTCATACCAATCTACTTTAGTACCATTAAACGAAGTTGACAATACATCGTTGTCACTATCATTATCTAAATCTGTAACGCAAACGGTTCTTGCTCCATCTGTATTATTACTAATAATGTGTTCGGCAAAGTTTCCACTGTCGTCATTCTCATACCATGCTAACTTACTGTCTGCAATAGATACTGATAATACATCATTATCTCCATCATTGTCTATATTTCCAGCATAGACAGCGATGGGACTAAGTGTACTATTGCTAATTATTTGTGGAATGGAGGTATAACTTCCATTACCTGTATTTCTAAGCCATTTTATTGAATTGTCTGAATTAGAAGCGTATAGTATATCATTATCGCCATCGCCATCTAAATCTGCTACATGAGAATCTGTTACAAGTTCTACAGCGAATGAGATGGGATAGGAAAGAAAAGAATTATCGTCATTATTTAAATGCTTTTGTATTGAACTATTACCGCTTTGATTTGCGTTTGTAGTTATTATATCATTATCATCATCGTTATCTATATCAGCTATAGATAATGATAGACAATACTGATCGATGATTATATGCGGCGGAGCAAACGAAGTCTGCCCCAAAGTGGCAGTACTCCCAAACAATAGGACAAACAGACTACAGCAAAGGTGTAGCCAAGGGCGGAGGGGGGGGGAGGTGTTTCGCATGAGAACTTTTTTTAAAATTGTTAATTATTAATTGTTAATTGTTAATGATTTTGGTCGGGCGGAAAGTGTTTTTGGTTGGGCGGAAGGTAGTTTGGGTTGGGCGGAAGGTGTTTTGGGGCAGGCGGAAGGTGTTTTGGGTGGCGTAGAAGGAATGTTTTGTTATTGTTAATGGGTGTGAGTGTAACTCATTGCTTTTTTGTTGTCTTTTTG
>JAEUUX010000162.1 GCA_016787295.1 Chitinophagales bacterium | reverse complement strand
GATTATCGAAATCATTTCTGCATCGAACAAAAAACACGACATCGACACCAAATTTCACCTATACGAAGAAGCTGGCGTGTTGGAGTATTGGATAGTTTTTCCAAATGAAAAGGTTGTCAATGTGTTTGACTTGGACAAGACGACCCAAAAGTATGTTTTCCGCAAAATCTACAGCGACGACGAAGCCATTCCGAGTAGCGTTTTAGCTGGTTTGGAGGTAGATTTGAACAAAGTTTTTGCAGATATTGCATAAATACCACCAGATATCTAACAAAAAGTGGCAGCCTCTAATGAAGAGACTGCCACTTTTTTATGCTTATGGACGAAATATTAAGGTATATCTACGGTAAGTATTGTAGAACTATTATTGCTTTCGTTGCTTTCGTTCACAAAATTGTAAGAAGGTAAAAATTCCGTAGCACAAGTAGCGTCTGCCTTTAATACTACACGAGCATCTCGATGGTCGTTGGCAGGTTGTTTAAAGGTAATAATGCCAACAATGACGCGTGACTCGCCTGCATTTAAAGAAGAAAACTGCAAACAATTGTTCATGAAAAAACCGTTTCCAAGTTCAACAATACTATAATTAGGCTCTACGTTAAAGCTACCCGTAGGAGCCAAACCGCTATTTTTAATCGTAGCTTTGAAACTAACTTTATAGTGATTATAAGTTTTGCCAAATAATTGACTGGTAGAACTAATAGTTGCAGGAGACGTAAGTTCAAAATTAGTAAATACCAAATCTGGTTTGGGTAGAGCAATACCATTAATAGGTAATTGAGCTTGAACGTTTGATGGATATTTGATTTGTGCAAAAGTGAGAGTGGAGAGGAAAGAGAAACTGATAAGCAAGATTAAATTTTTCATGGCTAATTAGGGATTTTTAAAAATGAATGATGCCTGTCTATTCCTATCCCAATATGGTTTGTTACTTGCAATAGCAAATTTTTTTTTAAAAAAATTATCCCATAATCGCCATCGCCTCAATCTCTACCAAAAGTTCGTGACCTGCCAGAGCTTTCACTTCCACCATCGTGCAGACAGGGCGAATGTGTTCGAACACTTCGCGATGTGCTTTTGCCACAGCCTCCCATTGTTGTATATCCACCACATAGATTCGTGTTTGAACCACTTCCTCTAAACAACTACCCAACTGCTCCAAACTGCGACCTATTTTCTGCAAAATGAATTGTGTTTGCAAATACACATCGTCCTTGCCAACCAAAGTGCTTTCGTTCATGGCAGTTGTCCCTGCCACAAACACCAAATTGCCCACTTTAACAGCCCGCGAATAACCAACAATATCCTCCCAAATTGTGTGAGAATGCAACAATGTTTTTTTCATGCAATACGGATTTTGGTGTTTAAAAAATGACTTTGTATTTTTGTGCTACCAAAAACAAAGTTTCAAAAGGCAAAAATAGTACTAATAACTCAATAAAACGACTGCAAAATCCATTTTTGTAGCTTTTTTTTGCCCAAATAAAAAAAACTGCTACTATTTTGCAAAAAAATGACAAATAAACGGTAAATTCGTGCAAAAATTTAACAAAAATTATTTCCGTCTTTCTAACCCTATTTCAATTGTCATTGGTCTATGCGTCGAATTATCTTGCTATCTGTCATTGCTGCTATGGTCTTGTTTGCGTGTAGCAATCGCAACCGAATTGCTATCACAGACCGAAACTTTAAGGACGAAATTAATACGTCCGAAAACCTTATTTTCACTTTCAACCACGATTTGGCGACCGATTCCATGCTCTACGTCTGGGATACCACTGCCTATCTGCAATTTAGTCCTGCTATCAACGGTAAGTTTCAGTGGACAGCCAAAAATGTTTTGGTATTCTCTCCCATGACCCCTTTCCCGCCAAGCACCGACTTCACCGCCCAAACCACCGATAAGGTGTTGCGCTATCTGGAACGCAAATACCTTACTCTCGACCCCAAGTCCACCAAAATCAAATTTCACACACCCTACCTCGCCTTAGACCACATCGAAACTTATTGGAAGAAAAATGGCGTGAGCGCCAACGAAGCTGCCATAGGAGTCAATGTGAGCCTCACCGCCGAAGTCGCACCCAAAGACATTGCCAACAAGCTAAAACTCTCTATTGATGGCAAACCTGTGACTTTTCGCGTCATGAATGCCTCGCCCAGCAACGATATTCAGTTGGAGGTGCAAAATGTCAATTTTGAAGGAGACGAGAAAAAAATTGAAGTCAGCATTGATAAAGGTTTGACTCCAATGCAAAGCAATTGGACAAGTACCGAAACAATGAGAGACCAAAGGAAACTATCACCTCCTACCGAAGTGGATATTTTGGGTATCGAGGCGCAACATGATGGTGCTGAAGGTAGTTTGTTTGTCAATATGACCCAACAAGTTGACGAGCAGGATTTGCGCAGTTACATCATCGTTACACCCAAAGTAGATTACCAAATCGACCATTCTACCAACGGTTTTACTTTGAGAAGTAGCGAATTTACACCGCCTACCATTTACAAAATTACTTTTAAAAAAGGTATTCGTGGTGTATTCAAAGGACGTTTGGAGCAAGATTATCACACCGATGCTGCTTTTGGCGCATTGAAACCCACCATCGAGTTTTCTGAAAAATCTGCATTGTACCTTTCCAACAAAGGCAACCGAAATTTATCCGTCAAAATAGCCGGAGTAGAGGACGTGAATCTCAAAATTACCAAAGTTTTTCAAAACAATATCTTAGCTTTTTTCAAAAATGGCTCACAATATGGCTACAACTACGAAGACTCAGACGAAAGCTATAATGAATACCAATATTACGATGCCGACGGTTATGGAACTACCGTTTTTGAGCAAGATTATGCTGTCCGAAAACTGCCTAAATCGGGTGTTGGTGCCTATATCCTGAACCTCAATTTTGAAGATAAACTACCACAATTCAATGGTATTTATGTGGTGGAAGTGCGCGATAAAACCCGCAATTTTATTACAGACTCCAAAATTGTTGCTTATTCAGACATTGGACTGATGGCTAAACAAGAACGAAACCGAATCATTGTCTTTGCCAACGCCATTAGTACCACACAACCCATCGGCGGACTTGATGTGGCATTGGTGAGCGATAATAACCAAAGTGTTTTGACCGCAACCACCGACGGCGAAGGCATTGCTGTGTTTGATAACCTCAAAAAGAGCATTCCCGACTTCAAAGTTGCCATGTTGAGCGTCAAAAAAGATAATGATTTTAACTATCTCCTACTTTCACAAAGCAATGTGGAGACCGAACGCTACGAAGTGGGCGGCAGAATGGGCAACGACGCAGGTTATGAAGCCTTTATCTATGGCGACCGCGATTTGTATCGTCCCGGCGAAACGATGCACATTAGCACCCTTTTACGCACTACCGATTTTCGTTCACCCGGTGCCATTCCTATCAAAATCAAAATCAACCTGCCCAACGGTAAAGAATACCAAACCATTCGCAAAACCCTTAATACACAAGGCGCTTGCGAATCCGATGTTATCTTGCCCGACAATATGGTCACAGGTATTTATACCGTCGAAGTATACAGCGCCAACGATGTATTGTTAAACACCAAAAGTATTGGAGTAGAAGAATTTATGCCCGACCGCATCAAAGTCACCGTTAAGACAGATAAAACAGACGTGGGCATAGGCGATTCCATCACGCTCAACGGCACGGCGATGAATTTGTTTGGACCACCTGCTGTGGATAGAAACTACCAAGTCTCCATCAATTTCCGACGCGATGTGTTTGCACCCAAAGGCTTAGAAAACTATACTTTTCAGATGACCAACAACAAAGAAATTGGCGAGCAAACCACCGAAGGCAAAACTGACACCAAAGGACAATTCAAACAAACTTTTAAAATCCCCGAAGAATTTGAGGATTTGGGCTTGTTGCGCGGCACTTTGTTCAGCACGGTGTTTGATGAGTCGGGCAGACCTGTCAATAGAATTGCTAAGTTTGATGTTTATTCTCAGCGTATTTTCTATGGCATTGGCAATTTTGACGAATACAATAGCACCCGCAAAGCCATCTCCATTCCTTTGATTGCCGTAGATAAAAAAGGTACGCCCCTCAACACCGAAGTCAAGCTCAATATCGTTCGCTACAATTGGCGCACCGTATTGGAAACCACCGGCGAAAACGGCGGCTACCGTTACACTTCTCAACGCGAAATTATAGAAGAAGTAAAAGACCAACGCATTCAGGTTAGCGGAAAAAACACCGTTTATACTTATATTCCGCCTCAATCGGGCGAGTATGAAGTCCGCATTGGACGACCTGATGGCGAAAACTATGTACAACGCGAATTTTATGCCTATCGTTATGGCGACACCCAAACCACCTCTTTCCAAGTCAATAGAGAAGGAAATGTGACCATCAAATTAGACAAAGACCATTACGAAGTAGGCGAGACCGCTACCGCCCTTTTGACCACGCCTTTTGACGGCAAAATGCTTATTTCCTTAGAACGCGACAAGGTCATTAAAAACTTTTATGTGCATACCAGCAAAAAAGCCAAAGAAATCAACTTCACCGTTACTGCCGACATGGTGCCAAACGTTTTTCTTTCTGCCACCCTTATCCGCCCCATGAACGAAGGCAGCGACATTCCTTTGACCGTTGCACACGGATATGCCCCAATGAAAATAGATAATGCTCGCGACAGCATTGCGGTTAAAATTACAGCACCCGAAAAAACGCGCTCCCAAACAAAACACACCATTAAGGTACAAACGGTTGCCAACGCTGAAGTGGCAATAGCCCTTGTAGACGAAGGCATTTTGCAACTCAAAAACTACAAAACACCTAACCCTTACGGCTTTTTCCACCAAATTAGAGCCTTAGAAGTCAGTTCTCACGACCTTTATGCCCGCCTATTTCCCGAAGTGGTAGGCAATGGTTTGTTGTCGGGTGGTGGTGATGCCTACGACTTGGGCAAGCGTGTTAATCCGATGACCAACAAACGCGTTAAGTTGGTGAGCTTTTGGAGCGGACTAAAAACTGCCAATAGCAGCGGTATAGTAGAGTGGGAAGTCAATCTGCCCAAGTTTTCAGGAGATTTGCGCGTCATGGCAGTTGCCTACAAAGGCAGCCAGATGGGTAGCAGCGAAGCACACATACAAGTTGCCGACCCTATTGTCATCAGCACGGGACTGCCCCGCTTCACTTCGCCGGGAGACTCCTTGCTCGTGCCTGTCACCTTCAGCAATACCACCGACAAAGCCGCCACAGGCAAGGTCAGTTTTAGTGCCACAGGTCCTTTGCAGTTGGTTGGTAGTGGTAGTAGCACCGTCAATATCCCTGCCAATAGCGAAAGCCGAGCCGATTTTGTGGTAGCCGTACAGCCCAGCATTGGTGCGGGCAGCGTGACTGCCAGCATAGAAGCCTTGGGCGAAAAGTTTGCCGAAACCTTAGACATTAGCGTGCGCCCCCCTGCCTCTTTGCAAAAAGAAAGTGGTAGCGGCAGCCTCAAAGCGGGCGAAAATGAGGCTTTTGCTATCGGCAAAAACTATTTCCCCAGCAGCACCGATGCACAGTTGGTCATTAGTGCCTCTCCTTTAGGCGAATTTGCAGGTGATTTGGAGGCATTGATAGGCTATCCGCACGGCTGTGTCGAACAAACCATCTCCAAAGCATTCCCACAAATCTATGTGCAGGAATTGTCCAAAAGCCTACATCGTCCGCTGCCCACCGCACAATTAGCCAACGAAAACAATCCTAACTACAATGTTCAAGAAGCCGTTCGCAAGTTAGAAAGTATGCAACTGTACAGTGGTGCATTGAGTTATTGGCAGGGCAGCGACTCCGAGTCTTGGTGGGGAAGTGTCTTGGCTTTGCATTTTTTACACGAAGCCCAAAAAGCAGGTTTTGAAGTCAAAGACAAATCCTTTAAAGAGTTGACCGATTATGTTATTAAAAAATCGGCACTAAAAGAGACTTTCAAATACCGCTATATGGGCAATGCTGGCAAAGAAATGGTGCGAGAAATAACTAAAAAAGAAATACCCTACAGCCTGTTCGTTCTCGCATTGGTCGGAAAACCCCAAATCGCCACCATGAATTACTACAAAAGCAATCCTAATTTGTTGAGTTTAGACGGCAAGTATTTGGTGGCAGCAGGCTATGCTTTGTCGGGCGACAAAACAAAATACGGCAATTTTGTACCCGCCAAATACGAAGGCGAACGCTCCGTGCAGGTATTTGACGATAGTTTCTATTCCGCTTTGCGCGACGAAGCCCTATCGCTATATGCCCTTTTAGAGGCTGACCCCAAAAACCAACAAATTGGTATCCTGACCAAACACCTTATTGATAACTACAAAAAAGAACGTTGGCACAGCACACAGGAGCAGGTCTTTACGCTCTTATGTATCGGCAAAATTGCTAAAATGGATAACCAAGTAGGCGCAGCCACAGCCACTGTCACCGTAGGAGGCAAAGCAGTAGGTACTTTTGACGGCAAAAAAGACCTTATACTTCGCTCCGCAGCACTCAAAGGCGGCGAGGTGAGCCTAACAGCCAAAGGCGATGGCAAACTCTACTACTATTGGACAGCAGAAGGCATACCAACAGACGGGAGCTACAAAGAAGCAGACAACTTCTTAAAAGTACGAAAAACTTTCTTTGACCGAGCAGGCAGAAAGTTAGACAAATTGGTAGTCCGACAAAACGATTTGATAGTAGTAGAACTTAACCTACAGACTATTGCAGCGTCTGATGTCTCCAACGTTGTAGTAACAGATATGCTGCCCGCAGGTTTGGAAATCGAAAACCCACGCATCAGCGAATTGCCCGACATGAATTGGATAAAAGACGCTGCCACACCCGAACACCAAGACCTGCGCGACGACCGCGTTAATCTATATACCACTGCCACTGCCACACCCAAACGGTTCTACTATTTGGTGAGAGCCGTTTCGCAAGGCACCTACAAAATGGGTCCCGCTACTGCCGATGCTATGTATGCAGGCGAATACCACTCAGCACACGGCGGCGGCGTGCTTAAGGTGGCTAAAAGGTAAGGCAATACTTTAAGTAGTCTTTCAGTTTAATCTTGTCGTTAACGTTTCTCCGTAAGCTAGGGTTTAAACCCTACACTACGCAAAAATAAACGCCCAACAGCATTATACCGAATTGAAAATACTTTTCGGATTTGACAATAGACGATGTCACGCAC